>JAOUKJ010000545.1 GCA_029882675.1 Cyclobacteriaceae bacterium | reverse complement strand
TTTTGGAAGGGCAAGGGCATACCATAACAGGAGCAGGCCAATAAGGGCCAGTGTGAATTTTATTTTTCTCGTACGGAGCCTGATCATTTTGTGAAGGTAGAGATTTTAATCCCTCCGGCAAAAAAAACTCTATTACCCCTCGCCACCCCTCCGCCACCCCTCCGCCCTGCGGGCACCTCCCCTTCCCAGGGGAGGAATACTTATATTTTTATTTTGGGGGTGGGTGGAAGTGGTATTTTATTTTTTCGAGGACGTAGTCCATCGCTACGCGTATTTTAACATTTTCAAAGCGCAAGACTTTTATCCCTATGGATTGGAGGTTTTTATCACGCACGGCATCTTTATTTTTTCCTTCCACTGTGTAGTGGCCTTCTCCATCTATTTCCAGGGCTAATTTTTCTGATGGGCAATAAAAGTCGAGGATGTAGTTGTTTACGCTGAATTGACGGCGGAACCTCCTGCCTTCAAGTTGTTTGTTTTTCAGGTTTTTCCACAGCATAGCTTCTTCCATTGTAAGGTTTTTACGCAGTTTTTTTCTATACTTTTTGAGGTGAGTGAGATTAGATATCTTATTATTCACTTTTTTTACTGTTTTATTTTTATTTTACGTATTTGTTTGTGTTTTGTTTTATCTTGTTTTGTATATTATATTATTACTGAAGCGAATTACCCCTCGCCACCCCTCCGCCCTGCGGGCACCTCCCCTTGAAGGGGAGGATTGTGCAGGTTTTGGGTGGGTTTATTATATTTGGGAAAAAATAAGTATTATGATTGTAGTAACGGGAGCAGCGGGATTTATTGGGAGTCAGTTAATCAGGAAGCTGAATGAAAATAATTTTAAGGCAGTGATTGCCGTGGATAAATTTGACCGGGAGGATAAAAACAAGAACCTGAATGGATTGGTCGTTCAAGAGCGTGTGGATCGGGATATTTTTTTTGAATGGTTGAGCAACAATCCAGCCGAAGTAGAATTCATTTTTCATATTGGTGCCCGCACGGACACTACCGAGTTTGACACCTCCATTTTTGATGAACTAAACCTCAATTATTCCAAGCAGGTCTGGCAATTTTGTACAGATCACCAGGTACCCCTGGTATATGCCTCTTCAGCAGCCACCTATGGTGATGGACAACAGGGTTATGATGATGACGAAAGTAAAATTCCGCTTCTCCAACCACTCAATCCCTATGGGCAATCGAAGCAAGATTTTGATGTATGGGTACTTAGTCAAGAGAAAAAGCCTTTTTTCTGGGCCGGGCTTAAATTCTTCAACATATATGGCCCGAATGAATACCATAAAGGCAGGATGGCTTCTGTGGTATGGCATGCCTATAACCAAATTAAAAAAACCGGAAAAATGAAACTTTTCCGTTCGCACCGCCCCGACTACAAAGACGGTGAGCAAAGTCGTGATTTTGTTTATGTAAAGGACTTGACAAATGTCTGTTACTGGCTTATGCACCACCGAAAAGATTCCGGCATCTACAATTTGGGCAGCGGAAAGGCCCGCCCTTTTCTGGATCTTGTAAGGGCCGTTTTCAAAGCTATGGATAAGACACCCGATATTAAGTTTATTGACACCCCCGAAGACATCCGTGAAAACTATCAATATTTCACAGAGGCCAATATGGAAAAGCTTAAGGGTATCGGGTATGACCGATCGTTTTACAGTTTGGAAGAGGGAGTGGAGGATTATATCAAACTGCTGCGGTAATCTTTTGCCCTACCTTCACTCCTCACCCCTCACCCCTTACCCCTCCGCCCTGCGGGCACCTCCCCTTTCAGGGGAGGATATCAGGGGAGGGATGCATCTTCACTTGCAAATAGCATCAGCAACAAAAAGATAATGACTAGCACAATAAAGATTAGTTTTTTCTTATCGCCATAAAGCATATTTCGTATACCTGAAGTGGAATAGTATTTCTTATAGCTATCCATAAACATATCGAAATTTTTGTATTTACTGATCAATTCCGGTGAAGGCATCTCCGGATTCATTTTTACCTTTATCTTTCCCATTATTCCGCAGTCTTTAAATGTATCCTGATAATACATAATTATGCATTATTCAGGCTTAAGGCAATTTTCTTTAGTTTTTTAAGTATTCTGTACGTTTTCACTTTGGCATTTACTTCTGTAATTCCCAAAAAGTAGGCAATATCCCTGAACGAACGACCTTCAAAGAAACGAAGTTCCAGGTATTGCACCTCATCCTCACTCAGCTGCTCCAACAAAGCGGAAATGAGTATACCCGGATCAATACGGTGTTCTTCATATTCCATTTCATCGAACAGGACATTGATATGGTGATCTTCCAAGCTTACTGTTCGTTGCATTTTTACCTGCGAACGAAAAAACTGGTTGACTTCATTTACTGCAATTCTATACAACCAAGCTGAAAAAGGGACTCCTCTGAATTTATATTTCCGGATATTTTTCAGGCACTTTAAAAACACCCGCGAGGTGAGGTCGGCAGTGGCTTCGGTATGATCCACACGTTTTTGTATGAAGATAAATATTTGATCATAATATTTTTCGTAAACGGGGGCAAAGTGTCGGGGATCCTCTTTACAACGCTCAATGATCTCATTTTCAGCAGACATGTGCTTTGCTGTCTGATGGTATGTGGCCACTGCGCTAAAATACCTGAAAAAATTACTTTGGCCGGACAGAACAATCTGAAATATCCACTGCAGGAAGTTTGCCTTCCATGTTAACGTGTAAATTAAGACCATAAGTATTTACTATTGCGTAAATGTAACAATTAATTAAAAGTCGTAAAAGAAGTCTTCCTTTCTTAACAATAATGTATCCGGCTACCGTTGAGAGGGTTGGCAGCCGGATACTGCCCGCCAATATGAGTACCGCCTCCATTGACTACGGGCTGCAAAACGAATACAGGTTTTTACACTGCGCTCATCTGCTTTCTGATACCATAATGCAAGAATGAAAAAAAGGTACAAGAAATCCGTCTGCTACCCCTCCGCCCGGTGGGCACCTCCACTAAAAGGGGAGGAAAATTACCCCTCCGCCCGGTGGGCACCTCCCCTTGAAGGGGAGGAAATTAACCCCTCCGCCCGGC
>JAOUKJ010000544.1 GCA_029882675.1 Cyclobacteriaceae bacterium | reverse complement strand
ATCCAGTATATCCCACAACTTTTCTTTTTTTTTACCTCCTTTACTCATTTCAGATTTTTGTTTTTAAATTGGCATAAACATAGCCAATCCCAATGCACAATAAAGCCTGGTTATTGCCACCGGTTTCATTTTGATAAAAGAAACCTATTACCTTTTCGATATTATAGCCGATTTTTACCCTACTATGTCAACTAAGAAAATCTGTTTCCAAAGACTTTAGTCTGTGGAAACTTAATGCCTAAATTATCCATTGTAATTCCTAATTTGAAAAAGTAAGGCTAATTCACTTATTCCCTAGACCTCCAAAACTGGTCATCGTACTTCCGTGGGAAAGGAATAATCTTCTGTTTATGCCGGTATGGCCGGGTCTCCTGAATTGTATTGAATCCCGCAGCAGTAAAAATCCTGGCGGCATGCGGAAACCAGGCTGATGCCGGATATTCATTGCGCCACTCTACCCCTTCTTCCCTGATTTCGCAATCACTGATCACCACTATTTCCGGCCATTGCTCCTGTAGTTTTGCCTCATCACGTGCATAATGTACCAGGGAGAGCACCTCCTCCTCTACAAAACCATGCACCACCAGCCACATCGGCCTTTTAAAGTTGACAGGCTCAGCCCTTTCCGGAACCGGGTAATCCAGCTCCATGGTAACCACCTCCTGACTGCACAAACGGAGATACTCCAACTGTCCGGGCTCGGGTTCCTCCAGCAGAAAAACTTTTTCAAAAGGCATCGTACAGGCCAGTGCGCGGTAATTGTCCCACTTTACACGCCGAGTCACCAGGTATAAGTTTGTTTCAGGTGAAAACACAACGCTTTTTAACTCACCCAGAATACCGCAGGGAAAGGTATCGATATAAAAAGCAACAGGGTTTTCAGCTGAAATAATTTCTGAAAGCCGTTGATTGTATTGCTTCCGGTCTCCGGACAGGTTGGGATCGATCATCACCAGTTCTTCGGAGGAAAAAAGGCGCTCCGCCAGCGGACTGGCCGTGATCACTTTTACCGGTGAAATATTTAGCAAGTCAATAAAAACGCGGGTTCGCCGGAGGTGGCCCCATCCCCCACCCATGCAATAAAAAAGGTTCATTTGCCGGCAGCCTTCACTTCTGCCATCAATATAAGCTTTTCCTGCAGGCCCATTTCATGGATCAAAAGAAGTCCTTGTGCAAAAGATCTCTGAAATCCGGTGATGTATAAGGAGTCTTTTAGTTTTATGTTGCTTGCCTCGTTCATCATTCGAAACCGGTCAAGTTCCTGGCCTCCCTTTAAAACAACCAGCACATCCTCTTTCTTTTTTATTTCAATGGCATTGTTCATTTCTTCATTATCGGCCAGTTTTATTTTATCGGCGTAATCCCATTTGAGCTTATACACCAGTTGGTCACCCCTTTTCATTTTCAACCCGCCATCGTTGTATGATATCGCCCCGAGCTCGTTATCGCGCTGGTCATAGTATTTCCGTTTACTGTTCTTCAATACGCCGGCTATATTTCCCACGCCATCTGTTTCTATCAGTACATTTTTTCCAATGGTGAGTTTAGCCACCGATACATTTGCCGCATCACTAATGTACAGATATTGTGTGTCATCGGTTTGAAGTGTTGTTTCAGGCTCATGATTTTCAACAATTTCCCTTTTTGGCGGATCAGAACTGCAAGCTGCCAAAAAAAACAGGATGCTATAAAGAATGGATAATCGTTTCATATTTTAAAGTTTCCTTTTGGTGCGTATAGTTTTCTTCTATTTCCTTCTTCAGGTTTAATCCCAATACCTGCCGTTCATCAGCTGACATCTCCATGAAGTCATAAACGGCCTTCCGGCATTCGCTTTCATCGCCCGGCCCAAACAACAGCCCGCTGACCTTATGCTCAATGAGCTCTTGCATGCCATCTACATCTGAGGCGATAACAGGTATACCCAGGGCACCGGCTTCGAGCAAAACATTGGGCATACCATCATAAAAAGAGGGTATGGCGATCGCATCACAACACAGGTAATATCTGATTAATTCATACCGATCCATAAACGGAAGCACATCATAACTTATTTCCTTTTCCAGTATTATATCCCGAAGTTCGTCATCCAATTCTCCAATAAACAAAAAATGCAATTCGTTTATAACCGGAAATTTGGCGAGGGTTTCAAGAAAAAACCGCCCCCCTTTTTTTTGCTTGAGTTGACCAAATAAGCCGATGCATACTTTTTTTCCGTTGTGGGTTCTGTCCGCTCTCCAGTTGGCGGCAAAGTCTGTTTCACTTATTCCCGGCTTCCATTGTTCTACGACAATCCCGTTTTGCACAGCCCTGACTTCCACTCCCTCAAAGAGCTTATTTATTTTTTCTTTTTTGGAAGTTGTAACGGTAAGCACATATTCTGAAGCCCGGATAGAATCCTCGATCAATTTTCTCTTTCTGGATGAAAAAATACTGGCGTCAAAGTCGTTGCCCCTTATGCAAGTCAGTAATTTCGTTTCAAGCCATTTTGCATATACGGGGGCAGCCAGCAGAGACAGGTATCCGCCAAAGCTCACCATGGCCTTCACCCCCTTAAACTTTTCAACGACCTGCCAGGCCACGTTAAGTGTGTGTGACTCATCCTCCCCAAAAGGGATGGCGGTATAAGTGCCATCGAGCTGTTGTTGCTCTTTGAATGGTTCACGCCGGTTGGTAAAATGTATGATATGAATTTGAATACCTCTGCTTCGGAGTCCCGCAATGATTCGGTCACAGGACTGCGCCATCCCTCCCCGCTGTGGTGGGTAGTTTTCAGTAAGCCATAAAATCCCTTCCCGCATTAGCTGTCAAAAAACGTATCTTCGTCTGAAGCATCATCATAAATACCCGTTTCGGAAGATTCGAAAGATTCATAATCATACCTGTCAAAATAACCACCAGACCACATCATCATACTCACACCCGTATAATCATCATAATACTCTTCACGCTCAGCTTCAACACCAACCCCTTCCGGTTTCTTCTCTTTTATCTCCCATTTTTCCGGATCATTCGCCCTGATCAGCTCATAGATCTGCTGTATATTGGCCAGAAATTCTTTCACGGGCAACACGTGTGATTTGTCATCTATTTT
>JAOUKJ010000543.1 GCA_029882675.1 Cyclobacteriaceae bacterium | reverse complement strand
AAACAGCAAAATGTGAGAATATACCGAAAAGAAGGCCGGTTGTTTTTAAAATACCCCGGTGAGTTGAAAATGGTAAGCATGAGCAATGAGTTGGAGGGTACTTTTAATCCCCATGAGGAAGTACCTGTTACTATGTTGAAATTATATGTCGTGGGAGATATCTCTTTTGTTGTTAAGGAACTGATTGAAGGGGCGATATATAAGTACAGACCAGCCGCCAACAACCAGCAACAGGGAATACCGGTGACCGAACTCAGGGTAAACAGTACAAATATTACCCTGCCCATGGGGCAACAGGAAGTCCTCAATACCGGCAACACTGAAATAGCCGTTCGTGTTGGTAATAAACCACTGGAATTGCCGTTTTCACTAAAACTTGTAAAGTTTCAACTGGAAAGGTACCCGGGTTCAGAAAGCCCGTCATCGTATGCCAGCGAAGTGATGGTCATTGATGAAGCCAACGGACAGGAGTTTCCCTACCGGATTTATATGAACAATATTCTGGATTATGGAGGATTTCGGTTTTATCAATCTTCTTATGACAGAGACGAGCAAGGGACTATACTTTCCGTAAACCATGATTATTGGGGTACATTGATTACCTATTTTGGCTATTTTCTGTTGTTCGCCACTTTACTGGTTTCATTCTTTACTTCCAAAAACAGGTTCAGGAATGTGTTGAGACAAATTAAAAACCTGCGGGCTGAACGACAACAGGCCATTGTGGGCGTTGTAATTGTAATTGTAATGTCCTTTTTTAATTATTCAGAGGTCCTGGCACAGACGAATATTGCCGATATAGACCGCGAACATGCTGAGCGATTCGGAAGAATGCTTATCCAGGACAAAGATGGCCGGATTGTCCCGATCAACACCATTGCGAATAAAGTGTTGGTGAAAATTTATAAGAAAAACACCTATTATAACCTTTCTGCCGACCAGGTGTATCTGGATCTGCTTTCCGACCATAATAAATGGCAGGCAAAGCCTGTCATTTATATCAACGACCCGGCCCTCCAAAGTTTACTGGGCTTATATGACAATTATGCCCGCTTTACTGATTTCTTTAATGAACAGGGACAGTATAAAATCAAAGATCAAGTGGACCAGGCATATATTAAAAAACCAGCACTGAGAAGTAAATTTGATAAAGAACTGCTCAATGTCAATGAGCGGGTAAATGTATTCTATCTGACCATTAATGGTAGTCTGCTTAATATTTTGCCACTCCCCAATGATCCGGGCAACAAATGGGCTACACCGGGCCATTATATGCATGCGGCTGCAAAGATACCTGGATTGGATTCCATGATATACTCCAAATATATATACAGCCTTAATGAGGCAAAAGCATCAGGCAATTACCTTGAAGCAGAAACCAACCTTGCAAAATTGATCAGTTACCAGAACGAATATGGTGCAGCCATAATACCACCTGAAAAACAAACACGTATGGAAATACTGTATAATAAACTGAACATTTTTAAGCGATTATTTCCATGGTATTTGTCGTTGGGTATTTTGCTGATCGGTACTTTTTTTATGAGTATTTTTAAACCGGGTATAAATTTAAAAATAGTTGAATACGCAATATTTGCAGTGCTGTTTATTGGTTTCATTGCCCATACATATGGCCTGGGACTTCGGTGGTATGTAGGGGGTCATGCGCCATGGAGTAATGGGTATGAATCGATGATTTATATTGCATGGGCCGCCATGCTTTCGGGATTTGTTTTTCTACGAAAAGCCCCTGTCACTATGGCCGTAACGTCAACACTCGCCGGGATTACACTGCTTACTGCCCATATGAGTTGGTTGAATCCGGAAATCACCAACCTTGTGCCGGTGTTGAAATCAAACTGGTTAACTATTCATGTGGCAACCATCACGGCAAGCTATGGCTTTTTTGGCCTGGCGGCAATGATGGGCTTTTTGAATATGTGTATAATGATTCTGAGGAAAAGAGAAAACTATATTCGCATCAATTTTACAGTCAGAGAACTCACCCTGATTATTGAGCTGGCCCTTCATGCAGGCCTGGTGTTGTTGGTGATCGGAAACTTTTTAGGAGGTATCTGGGCCAATGAGTCCTGGGGAAGGTATTGGGGTTGGGATCCCAAAGAGACCTGGACCCTGGTTACGGTGATATTTTATTCTTTCGTACTCCATATGCGGTTGATACCGAAATTTAAAACCCTGTTTACTTCCAATTTCTTTGCAGTAGTAGGCTTCGGGACGGTGTTGATGACCTATTTCGGGGTAAACTATTATTTGTCCGGATTACATTCGTATGCAGGAGGTGATCCGGTACCGGTACCTGATTTTGTTTATTATGTCCTGGTTATTTTAGGCATTGTGAGTGTAGCGGCACTGGTCAATGAGGCTAAGTTGAAAGACGATAATAAACCGGAGGTACAGAATGGCAATAAAGAAGAATTGATGAGTAGAAAAACAGAGCCTGTATTTTAAAAGTACCTGCCTTTACCAGGATTTTATCAATGCCCGAACAGGAAGTATTTTCTTTCTTTTTTATCCCTCCGGAAATTGAAAAAAGAACGTATTAGTTGAGCATATACTATTTATAGGGAGTTACAATAATGTCTTTAGATGATTTTAGTCATTGTTTAACCATGTAATGGGGGTTACTTTTGATTGATAAAATGACTAAACCAGTAGGGATGATGTCGGTCAGAGTAGTAATATTTGTATTTGTCTTTTATGCCTTAAATGTAGTACATATAAGCGCCCAATACAATAGTGCCGATTTCGTTTCATCTGCAGTTATTAGTGATGGCATCAATGCCCCTGGTCGGATGGCCATTGATGCTGATGATAACATTTATGTGACCGATGTCAATAAAAAAAATATTATAAAATACAATGCGAATGGCACTCTTTCCGATGTAATTTCAACTTCAATTTCTCCGCTTTCCATTGCGATAAACAGCGAAAACCAGATTTTTGTTGGTGATAAGCAGACCGGTAATATTTATACTGTTGATCAGGCAGGCAACAGTACGCTTTTTTTTACGGGTACTTCGCTCCCCAATTCCATGGTCTTTGGAGATCAGAATATCCTTTTTGTCGTTGATAGCG
>JAOUKJ010000542.1 GCA_029882675.1 Cyclobacteriaceae bacterium | reverse complement strand
CAGATTAGACTTTCGGTAGAATTTTAAAGAGCGGAGGATATGTTGAAAAAGACCTGGATACATGTATTTTCTATGTTGCTTGTTCATGGTTAAAAGTGAAGCCCCAAATTTTTGGAATAATTTTAACCACAGAGACGCCCCCGAGTGGTCGGAGGAAGGCACAGAGGACGCAGAGCAAACTTACACAATTATTAATGTAGGGTCTTTGTGCCGGGTAAACGCATTTGAAAATTGTTGCCATAGGTTTGATCCAATTCGTGGGACGAACTTCCCCCTTCACAACCCACGCACAGTCGTTCCACGATAGATCAAAGAGTAATTTATGGTTAAATCCTTTTACCCTGGTTCTTTGTGGCCTTTGCGTATTAACCTTGGTGCTCTTTGTGGTTAAAAAATACTTACCGCTGTTTTCTGGTTTTGTCATCTTCTAAAACAAATCATATCGTTAATTTTTGCTCACTGGGATCCATTATTTGACTCATTTGTTTTTTACTAATTGCCCATCAACCAAATCAAAAGCCCGGGACATTTGGGCCCCGATTTCAAGCGAGTGGGTCACGATGATGAGGGCCGTATTAAATCCCTTGTTCAATTCCATCAGCAGGGAGGCTATGCCCTGGGCGTTTTTCCTGTCCAGCGAACCGGTAGGCTCATCGGCCAGCAGCAGCTTGGGTTTGTTGATGAGGGCCCTGATCACCGCCACACGCTGACACTCTCCGCCTGAAATGGTACCGGGGAGCTGATCTTTTTGTTCCCACAGGCCCACTTCTTTGATCAACTCCTGTGCCCGTTCAAAACACTCCTTTTTAAGTTTCGGGTCTTTCAGGGGCAGGGTGGGTACCAGCACGTTTTCCAATACGGAACACTGGGGCAGCAGGTGGTGCGACTGGAATATAAAACCCACCTGTTGGTTTCTGAAACCGGCCAGTTGGTCTTCGGTATAATCGTTTATCGCATTGCCTTCAAAAACCACATCTCCGGAATCGGGTCTGTCCAGCGCGCCAATGATATTGAGCAAGGTCGATTTCCCTGAGCCTGAAGGGCCCAGGATGGCCATATTTTCCCCCTGGTCCAGTTCCATTGAAATCCCCTCCAGTACTTTCTTCACCGGGCCACCCTGATCAGTGTTATAAGACTTGTGTATATTATTGAGTTTAAGCAGCATGTGTTTCCTTTTTGTTTTGGCCCTGGATCTTTTTATACAAAGCGATAATTTCAGTAGCCTGTTGGTGGATATTGAATTTCTGTCTCACGCCTTCAGCTCCTGCCTTACTCAGTCCGGCCAGTTTTTCGGGGTGGGAGAGGAGGTCGGCCAGGGCTTGCGCCAGTGGCTCCGGGCTGTTGGGCTGGTAGGTGACACCACCGCCTGATTTTTCGATGATTTCCGGGAATGCACCCAGGGCGGGTTGCACTACGGCCACTCCTGAGGCCATCGCTTCAAGCAGGTACAGGCCAAAGGCCTCGCCTTCGAGTACAGGCACGGACAAAACAGACACTTGTTTGAAAAAATCGTGGTGGTCTTCATCTTCAAAGTGCTTGTGAAAATCCACATGTTCATGCAAACCGGCCTGATCTACTTTCTTTTTCATCTTTTTGATGAAGGGATTGTCATCGCTGGTGGATCCCCCGGTGACCACCAGTTTCACCTGTTCCCATTTCGGGTCTTTTTTCAGCAGGATAAAGGCGTTGATCAATATTTCCAGCCCATTGGCTTCACACATTCTCGACATATAACCGATGTTTAAGGGTCTGTCGGGAATGGGGGTATAGCCCTCAGGTGCTATTGTAATGTGTTGGGTGTAAAGCTTTTCGTCGGGGATACCCAGTAAGGGCCGCATTTTATGGGCATAGTAATCGCTGACTGCAAAAAAGGCGTCCACGTCCTCCGCCCGTTCTTTCATAAGCTCCCAGGTTTTGCGCCTGAAGTCATCGTCCATGGCATCCACCCACACGTCTTCGTCCTGGAGGGTACAGACTACAATAACGTCCAGTTTTTCTTTTATTTTTTTTGCCAGGCCCAGCAGCAGGGCATTGGATATATGGATGACATCGGGACTGCAGTGTTCGGCAATCCAGTCGATCATTTTATCCAGTTCTTCCTTTTCCTGTCCCTGCTCCCCCAGTAACATGGAGATGGTCATGTCTTCCAGCCCTTTGGGGTTGGTGGATCCCGCCATATGTGCTGCAAGTTTCAGGGCCGGGCCGGAGTTGAGTATCCGATCCACCCAGGCCGGGGCTTTTCTGAATACCGGTACCGCATGTTTCAGGTAGAGGCTGATGGCACCGTAAAAAACTGGAATGTCCTTTTCCAGGTCATGTTCATCGGCGAAGATAGGCAGGTACATGGGCACTTTGATCACCTCAGCGCCTGCCTGCCGTATGCCCTGCAGGTATTCACTGTCGCGCAGGCAGTTGCCGCAGTAAAAGCTCCCTCCGGAGCCGGGTACGATGTGGATTATTTGCATGTTGGTTTTAGTCTGTTTATTTCCTGTTTATAAACATACGGTTAAGATTGAAGCTGTGCAAAATAATTTCAATTCTCAAAACAATAAACCGCCCCATCACCGGCAGCCAATATCACCCGGCCA
Organism: Cyclobacteriaceae bacterium; assembly: GCA_029882675.1. Taxonomy (GTDB): domain Bacteria; phylum Bacteroidota; class Bacteroidia; order Cytophagales; family Cyclobacteriaceae; genus JAOUKJ01. Next base: position 513 of record JAOUKJ010000542.1, on the reverse strand, counting down.
TTGACCACAGCGGGGTTGTGCGGGATGGCACTCCCTATTTCATAAGACCACAGCTCCTCTCCGGTTTGTAGCTTTAAGACATACACCATGCCATCCATGGTGGAAACGATGATCTTACCACCCACCACGACAGGTGAGGCATCTACACGCCCTCCGGCATTGAAAGACCATAACAAGGCTCCGGAACTTTTGCTAAAGCAGCGGATATGCTTGTCCTGCCCACCTATCACCACTACCTTTTCAGTAATGGCGGGTGAGGCCAATATGGGTAAACTGCTTTCAGGATTGTCCCACTGCCATTTCACCTTTCCGGTTTCGATATTGGTGCAGGTAAACAACCCGTCATAATCACCTGTAAAAGCGAAATTACCCGACAAGGCAGTAGACCCCGCAATATAGGTGGCCAGCTCGATTTGCTTTCTGAGTTCACCCGTTTCCAGATTCACCATATGCAAATAGCCGTCGCAACCGCCGAAAAAGGCGGCGCCCTGTCCAACGGCGGGTGTCCCGTTG
>JAOUKJ010000541.1 GCA_029882675.1 Cyclobacteriaceae bacterium | reverse complement strand
CTTTGCTGTAGGCAAGTGCCAGTTCAAAAGCCCCGGAGGCCAGTCCAAGTGCCTGTGCGGCAATACCTATCCGCCCTCCATCCAGTGTTTTCATCGCAAAGCTAAATCCGAACCCATCTTCCCCAAGGCGGTTCTCTTTCGGTATTTTCACATCATTAAACATCAGCGAATGGGTATCAGAACCCCGAATGCCCATCTTATCTTCTTTTTTTCCGATGGTAAACCCCGCAGCCCCCTTTTCTACAATCAGGGCGTTGATGCCTTTATGTCCTTTTTCAGGGTAAGTCTGTGCGATAACTATGTAAATGTCTGCGTTGCCTCCGTTGGTAATCCAGTTTTTGGTTCCATTGAGCAGGTAGTGATCGCCCAGGTCTTCAGCAGTGGTTTGCTGGCTTGTGGCATCCGAACCGGCCTCAGGTTCTGACAGGCAAAAGGCACCCAACAATTCACCGGTAGCCAGCCGGGTCAGATATTTTTGTTTTTGCTCCTCATTACCATATTTTTCAAGCCCCCAGCATACCAATGAATTATTAACCGACATGGCTACTGAACAAGAAGCGTCTATTTTTGAAATTTCTTCCATGGCCAGTACATAAGATATGGTGTCCATGCCGCCTCCATTGTACTTGGGATCTACCATCATACCCATAAACCCAAGTTCACCCATTTTCCTGATTTGTTCTGCTGGAAAAGTCTGGTGCGTGTCGCGGTCAATCACTCCGGGAAGTAATTCTTTCTGGGCAAAGTCACGGGCGGCATCACGTACGGCCAGTTGCTCTTCATTAAATTCAAAATTCATATTTATCACTGTTTTTAAATAATGATTAAAAGTAGGCTATTTGTAATATTTAACAAAATAGCTTGATCTATTCCCTGAAAATAAAAATATCATAAATATTTGATAATATAATAAAAATAAGTACCTCTTTGGCGGTTGACGCTGGCAGTACTTCCCATAGCTGGTATAAAAGAAAATGCTTTGATCAGGAATTTTAAACACCCGACTATTTAATACAGATAAATAAGTACCTTAAATCCGCAAGCGGCTTTCGCAAACATTTAATAATGTTTTAAATATAACCGAATACGCCGTTTTTAATCAATAAGTGGTTTAATTCCCCGACCCTCTGGGTCGGAAATACAAAAACCTCCATTTGATACTTCGGGGCTCTGCCCCGGAGTAGTTCATTCTAAAGGTTACTCACTTATTCAAGTGCACCAAAAAAAATGTATTTTAAATGTTTTCCCCGCCCCGGGGCTGGGAAAACATCTTTTTCTTTAATTCCTAAAATACGCTTGCGGATTTTAGGAAGTAACTTTATCTTACCATAGTATCCGCAAAACAATGAGCTACCTTAGATTGTTATAACATTAAATATGCCATGATCACCTGGGACGATATCATACAATTTGCCAAAACCGGCAATCCTACCCCGAAAAAAAGAGTGGAAAAAACCCCTAAAGAATGGGCTGATTTACTCACACCCGAGCAATATAGCGTCACCCGCAATAAGGGTACCGAAAGGGCATTCACCGGGGAGTATTGTGAATCCTATGGTCCGGGGGAATACAGTTGTGTCTGTTGTGGCACGCCATTGTTTAATGCCGGCGAAAAATTCGAATCGGGCTCAGGCTGGCCCAGTTTTACCCAACCGCTCAGGATAGAGCGGATCAAATACCACGTTGACCACAGCTTTGGTATCGAACGTGTGGAAGTGATGTGCAATACCTGCGATGCTCACCTGGGACATGTTTTTCCCGATGGACCGGAGCCTTCCGGATTGCGTTATTGTATTAATTCCGTGAGTTTGAAGAAGGGGGAAACCGGGACACAGCACCCCCTCGAAAGTTAACCCTTAACGGAGGGTGCTACGATCCCGGCCCCAATCCCGGCCTATTTAATCATGATGTTTTTCATGATCTTCATCGTGATCTTCATCGTGATCGTTATCATGATCTTCCCCTTTCTGGTTGTTTGAGGTGGTTTCAGACCGGATTTCCGTATGACGGATTTGTCCGCCCAGATGGCCAACCTGTATGAAAACACCTGAGGTGATCAGTGAAATAACCAATATTATCAGACCCACGGTATTGGCAAAGGTTAATTCATTCCTGTTGGCAAAAATGCCTAACAGCGAAAAAATGCCTAGCAAACCCATCAGCCAGATGGCTTTTTCTGCCAGATGCTCATGCTCTTCAATAATATTTTCGGATACTCCGGCAATATGTTCAACCACTTCTTCCGCTCCTTCACCCGATGAAAACACCGGTATGGTAAGCAGGGCCATTAAAATGAATAGGCCATAAGCCAGATTCTTGAACGAATTGTTTTTAATAATTTGTCCATACAACAAAATCCCAACGCCTATGATGGCACCTATGATGGGAAAATGTGTTATTGCTAAATGAATATTTGCTGCATTCATGATAGAATATTTTTTGATAAATAAGATGAAAAAATCTCGAAGTAAATCCACAAAGGATTGTAGACTATTATCAATCCTGAGGCAGCCTTTGGTGAATTATAAACTTAGAGAATATGGCCGCCTCAGGAGAAAAGGAGCTGAACAGGCGGCCCACGGAGCATGTATGCCGATAATATACTATTATTGAAAAGTTCGGAAGTTTCCGCAGGAAAAAATTCCTGGGATTGAATAGATACCGTTGAGAAAAAGTTTTCCGGTATGAATGTTAAAAAAGGAAAAGGTGTGTCCCGGTCTTCGGAAGGTTGTGCATTTGACGGATAATAATTTTCAAGGTGGCCCCTGTCGGGGTTGAGGTGGAAACCCAGGGCGAGAAAATCGATGATTGTGTCTGCATTTTCATGGACAACGATATTTTCCCCGTCTTGCATTTGATCATGGTGTTTATGCGGAACGACCGCATGGAATAACACCATGTTTACGACAAGACCCAAAAAAATATTTCTCACAATCAGCATAAACAATTCTTTGATATCAAAACAAAGGATTCCATAAAAAAACCTATCCAAGGTCAGATTATATCACGATCAAAACAAATTGAAAAAGGTTTATTGCATACATACGTTAGATCTTGATAAATGTTGCCTGGTAAAATACGCTTAATCCCAGGTTTTGTATG
>JAOUKJ010000071.1 GCA_029882675.1 Cyclobacteriaceae bacterium | reverse complement strand
AGGCTTGTCGAAAGAAGTAAGAAAACGAATGCCATAAGGCATTGTTTGTTGTAATTATTCATCATTTGAATTTAGTTGATTATTGATTTTTTTAATGAGTTGATATTTTTAAGCCTTAAAATTTGTCCGTGTATTTTCAGCAAACTTTAAAGTCGGTATTTTGTGATTTAGCATTGCGATTTAGCGTTAAATTGTAGAATAAGTATATTATCATGTATAATTGTAATGCCTTTCAATCTATTCAAACATGTTATAGTTATATAATTATCATTTAAGTAAAAAATTAGGGAAACATAGTGTTTGTCAAGATTCAATATAAAACATTCAAATATTTGAAATTTATTGATTATTGAACGTTTGGTAAAATCATAAATTTAACGACAAAATGTGAGATATAAAAATGTAAACAATAATAACCCACTTAAACAATTAATAACGCTATAAAAAAAGAATAAAACCATATACAAATTTTTTATAATTGATAAATTGACCAATCAAAGGCCAAAAACTGAGGATTTAACATATTTTCTGCTACCTTTAAGATTTTACATAAAGAATCCACACTGATTATGAGGCCGGGGAAGCAGAAAAATAAGTCAAAATTTAATCTTGTAGCAGAGCCCATTGTATTCCTGATTTCCGCGGCGTTAATCATTTTGTTCGTTGGCGTCACGCTTTATTTTCAGGATTCTGTCCGCACCTACTTTGTTTCTTTACACACCAGCATTTCAAAAAATTTCGGCTGGTTATACATTATTGCCGTAAACGTAGTACTCATCTATTGTATTTATCTGGCCTTCAGTAAATTTGGAAGCATTCGCATAGGAGGGCCAAAAAGCAAACCTGAATTTTCTACATGGGCCTGGTTGGCTATGTTGTTTAATGCAGGGATTGGCCTGGTGCTTATGTTTTATAGTATCGCCGAGCCAATTCTTCATTTTTCCAACCCACCCTATGGTGAGGCTGGCACCATAGATTCTGCTAAATTGAGTTTACGGCTTTCTTACCTGCATTGGGGTTTTCACGGTTGGGCCATCTATGCTTTTGTGGGACTGGCGATCAGCTACTTCACCTATAATAAGGGATTGCCCATGGGGATCAGGTGGATACTATATCCCCTGCTGGGTAACAGGCTCTACGGACCAATAGGGCATGCCATTGATATTTTGGCCGTATTGGCCACCATGTTTGGGCTGGCCACGACATTGGGCCTGGGGATACAGCATATAAACTCCGGCTTGAATTATTTATTTGACTTGCAGGTTAGTCCCGGAGTGCAGGTTGCTCTCATTCTGCTCATCACGGTGTTGGCTACGGTTTCTGTGGTTTCAGGATTGCATTCGGGGATCAAGAATCTCAGTAAAATTGCCTCAGTGATGGCATTTATCCTTATGGGTTTTATGCTGATTGCCGGGCCAACTTTATTTATTATTAACTCCATTGTGCAATCTACGGGTAGTTATATCCAAAATATTTTTACGTTAGGTACCTGGACTGAAGTATTCAGGGGAACAAACTGGATGCAGGATTGGACTATTTTCTACTGGGGATGGTGGTTTGCATGGTGTCCTTTTGTGGGGATGTTTGTTGCCCGTATATCAAAAGGAAGGACTATCCGTGAGTTTATGGTGGGGGTGATTGTTGGCCCCACCCTGGCCATTATTGTGTGGATAGGTATTTTTGGAAGCACAGCCCTGCATATTGAACTCTTTGGAAGTGGGGGGATTACTGAAGCGGTAAATGAAAATATTGCAACGGCCATGTACACCGTGCTGGAGATGTTTCCACTGTCGCAGTTTAGTATTCTTTTTGTAGTTATTGCAGGTGTAATCTTTTTTGTAACCTCTTCCGATAGCGGTTCACTTGTCATTGACTTTATCACCACGGGCGGAAAACTAAATCCCCCTGTGAAACAACGCATTTTCTGGGCACTACTGGAAGGCGTAGTAGCAGCGACACTACTTTTGGGCGGAGGGCTTATTGCTCTGCAAACCGGCTCACTTTTGGCAGGACTGCCTGTGTGTGTTCTGGTACTCGTAGCCATCAGGGCCTTCCATAAATCATTGCGGCAGGATTTGGGATCCGCTTCAAAGAATAGCAATGGTATGGAGACGCCGGAGCCTGTGAAGAAGAAAGAAGGATCATTGATGGGCTAACACGCAACCACACCCAGGTGTCAGCCACTCGAGGCCCTTTATGAAATGGTTGCATGCTCAAAACCCAGGTTATGCTTACCCAAAGGCCGTTCCTGCTTCGGCAATGCCAGGCAGGTATATGGTGCCACTGTTAATATTTATGACTTCCTTCCTTCCGGCTCATCAGGCAGGAAATAACAAAGCTTCGTGCGGCAGATGGGGGTTGACTTGCCATTAGTGAAGCCCGATTCGGTAAGACAGTTTTATCAGAAAAACATTATAGGGTTTTTCTTCCTTAAAAAGGATATTGACGTTATTGTTAAAATCAAATTCTCCCGTGTTTGTGAAGGCATCGCGGGTTTGTGACCAGACCATATAAAGTGTAGATCCCGGAACAAATTCCCATCGCAACACCATATTGGAGAGGAACTCGTCAAACACAAAGTCCGGATTATCGAGGGTGTAATCGTCAGTGCCCTGTAGATCTTCATCTATAAAGTAAACGCCGTCAGCTTCCCGGATTTCCTGGCTGTTAAAGACATGAAACCTGTCTGTAAATTTAGAGGCCATGGGGCGGTCAACCTTTTTAAATTTTGAGTAATCTGCTGCGGCAAAAAAGGGTTGTCCCCAGTATTGAATGGTCAAATCGGGGGTAATGCTATAGCTAATCCTTAGTGACGTACTAAATACCTTTTGATTTAGTCGGGCAAAAATATAGCTGTTGGTACCTGCTTCATTTACCCGCATATCTACATATTGCAGCTCACTCAGGTTGTTGTTAAAGGCAGGTTGTAGTGTTAATTTCAGGGTGTTAAAAGGTTGGTATGAAAGATTTACGGAGTATGAATTGCTGATTGAGTAGTTCTCATTTCCCCTCGAGTGGTTTCCGAAAAAACCAACTCTGATCAATTTTCGGTTATCAGAATTCAAACTATAAAACATTCCCGTGCTACCCGGCAACTTCATATTCGGTCCGCCCCGCAGCAAGGAGGTGGAGGTGCCCGATCCGTTGAATAGTATACCCACATTGGTACTCCAGAAATTTTTATACTGGGTGAAAATACCAAAATTGCCCCCCATACCTCTATAAGTAAAAGCATAATCCCACGAGGTCCATAAATTACTATTTAGCCGGATACTGCGGTAAAAACTTTTGGGTTTGGTAATTTGATAGGCAGACCAAATACCGTGAATCATTTCGTCAGCCGATCTTAGATAGCCCAGGTCATTAATTTCAAATCCCGGGGATCTCAAAGTGGAGAAAAGCATAAAATTCCAGTTCCCTCCAAATTTACCAAATTCCATTTTACCGCCATATCCACCCAGGCTGGTTCTGGTGGAGTCGTAAGCCATGTGATGAGCGTCAGGCCGTTGGTACAGGTGCCGTGCAGATAACTGGGTGGCACGAATGGCCTCTTCTGATCCCTGTACCTGGCTGAAAGCCGTACTGAGTGATAAATTCCAATTCTTATCTTTGAAGAACCGGGTATAATCAAGGCCTCCGGTGAGTGCCGACTGGTGAAGGCTATTCAGATCTGAGGATTCAAGATTTTCAACGTTGGAAAGTGCCCGTGCTGTGTGCGTTATCATGCCACCCACCATGGTGTTTCCTTCATTAAAATCTTTCTGAATCCGGCCTACGAAATAGTTAGTCAGGGGTTCTACCTCCTGGTCTGTTTCGATGCCCGCGCTGTTTATTTTAGCAAAGGTTCGGGGCGTAACACTCTCCATGATGCCAATGGACAAACCGTCTTTCGTCTTTCCCGTAAGTTTGGCAGCACCCAGGATTCTTACGTTTCGCGGTGTTTTGGCGTGTTCTCCATTGGCTATACGAGCTGACCCTGACGGTCTTTTACCTATACGTCGTGAGTAGAAGAGGTTGTCATTACCTATATCCCCATCACCGATACCAACACGGAGGCTGGTGATGTTTTTTCCCTCAACGAAAAAAGGCCGCCTTTCATTAAAGAAAACCTCATAGGCGGTGAGGTTTACCTGGGAAGGGTCGGCTTCTACCTGTCCAAAATCCGGATTAATGGTAAAGTCCATCGTCAGGTTGTTTGTCACCCCAATTTTTCCATCCAGCCCGACATTTGGAATGAAATCTTTTCCGGAGGCGTAGGGATTACCTTCGGTGGCTTCATACTTTTCAAAGCTCCCAACAGCATAAGGTGTCAGGTCGAGGATTTTACGGGGTTCTACATTTTCAAGGCCGTTGAGTTCCCCAAAAAGGTGTATCAGCCCTGAAGCATTCCTTGGTATGGCCTGCCAAAAGCTCATTTCATCATTCCTGTAGTTTTGCCTTAATACCTCAAATCCCCATACTTCATCTGAATTTTTCTCGAACCTGAGCTGTGTGAACGGTATCTTCATTTCAGTTGACCAGCCCCAATCCTGCATGCGTGTTTTTACATACCAAATCGGATCCCAGCTGGTATCTTCTGTCATGCCATCATTTGAAAGCATAATGTCCATTTTTACACCGGTGGAACTCACCAAAAAAGTGAAACCGGTTCGCAGATCATGATAGCAGTCCAGTGATATACCAACGAAATCCCCGTCAATATCATCTCGGCGCGTCATCCGGTTTACAATGCTATCGGGGGAAGAGTCATAAGCTTTGATGGCAACATAAAGGAAGTTGTTATCATACAGTACCTTAAATTCAGTGGGTTGGGTAGGTTTTTGCCCTTCAAAAGGTTCGTGTTGTATGAAATCACCAGACCATACACCCACTGCCCAGGCTTCATCGTCCAGGTTGCCGTTGATCAGTGGGGCAACTTCAGTTTTCGTGGCCGTGTAGATCCTTTTTGTATCTTCCTGCCCCAAAGCCATTAGACTTATCAGTGCAAGTAGTCCTGTAAAGATTATTTTCTTTTTCAAACCAAGTTTATATACCTTCACTAACGTTAAGCGTTCAGTTAGGTTGCGATCACCTAATCCGGTCAACGTCATTAAGTTAAATTAGCTGTAATCCTTCAAGGGTTAAGCTCAACAGCAATTTTTAGGGCGGGCAAACGGATAAATGCTTTAAACCGCATAAACGGTTTTTAAATTGTACGGTCTTTCGATACCTTTGCTGTAACTTTATATATTTAAGGGACATACATGGACAAATACTCCTACATCTCCAATGCTCATGGCAGTTATATTGATGAGCTTTATGAGGCCTACAAGAACGATCCGCAATCCATAGACATTTCATGGCAACGTTTTTTTGAAGGGTTTGAATTTTCAGCAGAAAAATTTGAGGGTAAAGGCAGCAGCGATGCCGGATTACTCGATTCAAAAGAAGCACAGGTAAGGGCTGTGATACATGCCTTTCGTTCAATGGGGCACCTTAAGTCTGACACCAACCCGGTACGGCCACGCCGGGATCATGTAGTGAGGCTGGCTATTGAAGATTTTGGCCTTACTGATAATGATCTGGATACGCATTTCGAAGTGGGCAAGTTATTGGGATTGGGAAAAACGAGCCTGAATAATATTGTCAAAAAGCTAAAGGAAAAATATTTAGGTCATATCGGGTTTGAATTTATGGGTATTCGCGACCCGGAAGTTGTGGACTGGTTCAAGCAGAAAATTGAAATTGATGCGGAGAAAGAACAGCTCTCAATAGATGAGAAAAGGCGCATACTTTCAAAGCTCAATGAGGCCGTTGTGTTTGAGAACTTCCTTCACACTAAGTTTTTGGGACAGAAGCGATTTTCCCTGGAAGGCGGGGAAAACACCATACCTTCACTGGATAAGATTATTAACCGTTCTGCCGAGTTGGGCGTGGAAGAAGTGGTGATTGGAATGGCGCATCGCGGACGACTCAATGTGCTTTCAAACATCATGGGTAAAACCTATGAAGAGATATTCAGTGAATTTGAAGGAACAGCCGAACCTGACATGACCATGGGTGATGGCGATGTAAAGTACCACCTGGGTTACAGCAGTTTGATGAACACCCCATCGGGAAATAAAATTTATGTGAAATTGGCGCCTAACCCTTCTCATCTGGAGGCGGTAAATCCCGTTGTATTGGGATATACCCGGGCACAGATCGACGACGAATATAAAGGGGACAAAAAAAAGGCCATGAGTATCCTCATCCATGGTGATGCCGCTATAGCGGGCCAGGGAATCATGTATGAGATTATCCAGATGTCCAAATTGCACGGATATTCAACAGGCGGCACCATCCACCTGGTCATCAACAATCAGGTTGGCTTTACCACCGACTACGATGATGCGCGTTCAAGTATTTATTGTACTGACCTGGCAAAAATTCTGGATGCCCCAATTTTGCATGTTAATGGCGATGATCCGGAAGCGGTGACCTTTGCTTCAAATATGGCCGTAGAGTACCGTCAGAAGTTTGGGGGAGACTTCTTTATCGATTTACTGTGTTATAGGCGGCACGGGCACAACGAAAGTGACGAGCCTAAGTTCACACAGCCTAAATTGTATAATATCATTGCAAAGCACCCCAATCCACGGGAAATATATTCAAAATTGCTCATTGAGCGTGGCGATGTTGATGCCAGGCTGGCTGAGACAATGGACAAGGAGTTCAGGCAACAATTGCAGGACAGGCTTAATGAAGTAAAGCAAAAACCCATACCATATAAACCACAGAAACTGGAAGAAGAGTGGCATGAATTGCGGTATGCCAAACCGGAAGATTTTGAAAAATCGCCTGATACCTCCATCGACCAAAAGGTCATTGATGAGGTGGCAAAAGCTTTAACAAGTGTTCCCAAGGGATTTAAGCCTTTAAAACAAATTGAACGTCTGTTAAAAGAACGTAAATCGGGTTTCTTTGATAAAAAAATGCTGAGTTGGGCTGATGCCGAGCTGCTGGCCTATGGATCTATCCTGTCTGATGGCACGATCATCCGGATGTCGGGTCAGGACATTCGTCGCGGTACTTTCTCGCATCGGCACAGTTATTTTTTCGATGCCAATAATAATGAAGCACATTGTGGATTAAACCATATAAATGACGATCAGGAAAAACTGAGAATATACAACTCCCTCCTTTCTGAATTTGGTGTACTGGGCTTTGAATATGGGTATGCCATGGCCACACCCAATGCGCTGGTTGTATGGGAGGCCCAGTTTGGTGATTTTGCCAATGGGGCACAGGTGATTATCGACCAGTTTATCTCAAGCGCAGAAAGTAAATGGCAGCGGATGAACGGGCTGGTTATGCTCCTTCCGCATGGTTATGAAGGCCAGGGTCCTGAGCATTCCAATGCCCGTCCCGAACGTTATTTACAACTGGCGGCAGAAGATAATATGGTGGTGGCCAATGTCTCCACCCCGGTTAACTTTTTTCACCTGCTTCGACGCCAGGTAACCTGGGAATTCAGGAAACCCTGTGTGGTTTTCTCACCAAAATCGTTGTTAAGACACCCTAGAGTGGTAAGCCCGATGAAGGAGTTTACTGTCGGGGGCTTCCGTGAAATACTGGATGATGAAAATGCAAAGGCTAAAAGTGTTAAAAAGGTGCTGATGTGTTCCGGGAAGGTTTATTATGACCTGGAGGAGGAAAAAGAAAAATCCAGGCGCAATGATATAGCCATCGTAAGGATTGAACAACTGCATCCATTCCCACACAAGCAATTTGATGCGTTGGTTAATAAATACAAGGGCGCCAAAATGGTTTGGGTACAAGAAGAGCCTTCGAATATGGGCTATTGGGCATATATGCTAAGAATTGTATCGCATAAAATCCAGTTTGAACTTGTTTCACGTAAGCCAAGTGCTTCACCTGCTACCGGCTTTGGGAAAATACATAAGAAAGAGCAGGAAGCCATTGTTAATAAAGCATTCGAAATCTAATATTAATTAATAAAGAAATGAGCCTATCAATGAAAGTCCCGGCAGTGGGCGAATCTATCGCAGAAGTTACCGTTGCCACCTGGCTAAAGAAAGACGGGGATCATGTGTCATTGGACGAAGTACTGTGTGAGCTGGAATCGGAAAAAGCCACCTTTGAGTTACCAGCTGAAAAAGCGGGTATACTGCGTATCCGAGCGCAGGAAGGTGATGTCCTTGAAATAGGTGCCGTAATATGTGAAATTGAAGAAGGTGACGCCACAAGTGAACAACCTGTGGATAAAACAGCAGATAGTAAAGCAATGCCCCCGGTAACAGCTCCGGTGACTACCGGCGAAGTCAGGGAAATGATTGTTCCCGCCGTAGGTGAGTCCATTACCGAAGTGAGTATATCCTCCTGGTTGAAGAACGAAGGTGACTTTGTAGCACTGGATGATATCATTGCTGAAGTGGAATCAGAAAAAGCGACCTTTGAGTTGCCTGCAGAGGCCAACGGTATTTTAAGACAGGTGGCGAAAGAGGGTGATGTGCTGGAGATTGGAGCTGTCATTTGTCGTATTGAAGTTATGGATGGCCAACCGGCACCTGCTGAAGCCGCTCATACACCTGCCACATCAGCGGCAGAGGCTGAAACGGGTAGCTACGCCAGCGGCCACCCCTCACCGGCGGCAGGCAAAATATTATCCGAGAAAAATATCAGCCCTGCTGCAGTGAAAGGGACGGGAGTAGGAGGAAGAATCACGAAAGAAGATGCGTTGCGGGCTGAGAAGAAGGCAGAAGTACAAAAGCAGGCGCCTGGCGTATCAGTACAGCCCCCGGCAGTGAGCGGCAACCGACAGGAAACGCGGAAAAAACTCAGCAACCTGCGTAAAACCATTGCCAAAAGACTGGTAAGTGTAAAAAATGATACGGCCATGCTCACCACCTTTAACGAGGTGAACATGAAACCGATCATGGATGTGCGCAAAAAATACAAAGAGTTGTTTAAAGACAAGTATGAAGTGGGCCTGGGCTTTATGTCCTTTTTCACCAAAGCCTGTTGCCAGGCACTGCAGGAATGGCCGGCCGTGAATGCCATGATCGATAACGACGAAGTCGTCTATCGCGATTTTTGTGATGTCTCCATTGCTGTTTCTACCCCCAGGGGGCTTGTAGTACCTGTAATACGCAATGCCGAGTCTATGGACTTTAAAGACATTGAAAAAGAGATTATCCACCTGGCTACCAAAGCACGTGATGGTAAACTCACCATCGATGAAATGACCGGAGGCACTTTTACCATTACCAATGGTGGCGTTTTTGGAAGTATGCTCAGTACGCCCATTATCAATGCGCCGCAATCGGCCATACTCGGAATGCACAACATTGTTGAAAGGCCTGTGGTGGAAAACGGAGAAGTGGTGGTGAGGCCAATTATGTACTTAGCTTTGTCCTATGACCACCGGATCATCGACGGGCGCGAATCAGTGAGCTTCCTGGTACGCGTAAAACAACTCCTCGAAGACCCTGCACGTTTGTTATTGGGCGTTTAACAGCAAGCTTAACTTTTTGAAATTATAAAGCAGATCAAGAGCATGGATTATCAGGTAATAGTAATTGGATCAGGACCGGGAGGTTATGTTGCGGCCATCCGAAGTGCACAATTGGGGTTTAAAACTGCCATCATAGAAAAATATCCTACTTTGGGAGGCACATGCCTCAATGTAGGTTGTATTCCTTCTAAGGCTTTACTCGACAGCTCGGAACATTTCTATAATGCTGCCCACCATTTTTCGGCACATGGGATAACGGTGTCACCACCAAAAATTGACCTGAAGCAAATGATTGCCCGTAAAGATGACGTGGTAAAACAAAACGTGGATGGCATTGCTTACCTGATGAAAAAAAACAAAATAGATGTTTTACAGGGAACGGGCTCTTTTAAAGATAAAAATACCATCACGGTAACTCCGGAAAAGGGCACTCCCAAAGTTGTTACCGGGGAAAAAATTATTATTGCCACGGGTTCTAAACCCACACCACTTCCTTTTGCTCCGTTTGATAAAAAAAGAATCATTAGCAGCACCGAAGCCCTTTCATTAAAATCAGTTCCCAAACACCTCATCGTAATTGGAGGAGGTGTCATTGGCATGGAACTGGGCTCTGTTTACCGGCGGATTGGCTCAGAAGTTACCATTATTGAATTTTTGGACAGTATTATCCCGACGATGGATGGTACCATGGGAAAGGAATTGCATAAGGTTTCTAAAAAACTGGGAATAAATATTCTTACGAGTCATAAAGTGACAGCCATTAAAAACAAAGGCAGGGAAGTAGTGGTGACAGCAGCAGGAAAAGAAGGTGGTGAGGTTGAGGTGAAAGGAGATTATTGCATGGTAGCCATTGGTCGCAGGCCTTATATTGAGGGTCTTGGCCTTGAGAATGCAGGGGTGAAGGTAAGCGAACGGGGACAGATAGAAGTGGATGAACATTTGCGTACTCATGTTGATAATATTTATGCAATTGGCGATGTTGTACGCGGAGCCATGCTGGCACATAAGGCTGAAGAAGAAGGTGTGATGGTGGCCGAGCAGCTCGCCGGACAAAAACCCCACATCAATTACAACCTGATACCCGGTGTAGTTTATACCTGGCCTGAAGTGGCCTCAGTGGGTCAGACCGAAGAGCAACTAAAAGAACAGGGAAGAGCCTATAAGACCGGGAAATTCCCCTATAAAGCCCTGGGCAGGGCGCGGGCAAGCATGGACACCGATGGTTTGGTAAAAGTGCTGGCCGATAAGCATACAGATGAAGTATTGGGTATTCATATCATTGGAGCCCGGGCAGCAGATATGATCGCCGCCGGGGTGACGGCCATGGAATACAGGGCTTCAGCTGAAGATATTTCGCGCATGTCGCATGCGCACCCTACCTATATGGAAGCCGTTAAGGAGGCTTGCCTGGCCGCAACTGAAAACAGGCCAATTCACATGTAAACATACCGTTATGTATAAAAGAAAAGTCTGGAAAGTATCCCCGAAAGCCGGTTCATTCGATAATCTGCACCTCATCGATGAGGAGGTGACACCACCGGGAAAGGGGGAAGTACTCATTGACGTTAAAGCAGTAGGACTGAACTTTGCAGATATCTTTGCCATTTTCGGACTTTATGGCGCCACGCCACAGGGCGAGTTTATACCCGGACTGGAATACGCAGGGGAGATTATCGAAATCGGTGAGGGGGTTACGGCTTTCAAACCGGGACAACGGGTGATGGGTGTAACACGCTTCGGTGGTTATGTATCAAAAATGGTGGCCGATGCCAGGTATGTTACCGCGATGCCGGATGACTGGACATATGAAATGGGGGCGGCATACCTCGTTCAGGTACTTACGGCCTATTATGCCCTGACAGGCTTGGCTGATATTAAACAAAATGATACCGTACTTATACAAAGTGCGGCAGGAGGTGTGGGGATATGGGCCAACCGGATTGCAAAACAATTTGACGCATTTACCATTGGCACCGTGGGGGGCGAAGGTAAATTGGAGGTATTGAAAAAGGAGGGTTACAACCAGGGAATCGTCAGAAATAATGGCTTTGCGACAGATTTAAAAACGGCTTTGGATGGCAGGGATCTGAACATCGTGATGGATTGTATCGGTGGGGAAATATTAATGGAAAGCTATAAGCAAATGGCCGTGGAAGGAAGAATGGTGGTGTATGGCTCGGCCAGATATGCCCATCCCGGGAAAAAACCAAAAAAATTAAAACTCCTTTGGAAGTTCCTGAACCGACCAAAGATTGATCCCCAAAGATTAATTGAGCAGAATAAAGCACTCATGGGTTTCAACCTTATTTATCTGTTTGAAAAGGCAGACCGCATGAAAGAATACCTGGAGGTGTTGGATAAAATGAATCTGGGGAAACCATTGGTGGGACATACCTTTGCCTTTTCTGAGATGAAGGAGGCTTTGCATTTATTTCTGTCCGGCAAAACTGTCGGAAAAGTAGTGCTACGTACTGAATAACTGAGTCAGAATATACTCAATCCGGGCAGTTGCTGCCCTGTTTAATGAATTCCTGAACTGCTGGTAATGTATTTTGAATTTATTAACCAGCAAAACAATACCTAATTGCAAATTATGAAATGTTTAACGAATTGCTTTATATGTTAAATATAATGTAATTATACCTCTTATTGATTAGATGGATTTTAATATTATCTCCTTTTGCCTTATATTTGTATTGTTGATTAAAAGAATTGACAATTATTGTAGGGTGTTGGAATTGGCAGACAAGCCCTCCGGTCTCGGGGGTGGAGGTTCGGGATAAATCCTGCTTGCAGGACTAACCACTCCGTGGAGGTTCGAACCCTCCCTCTACAGCGAAGTTG
>JAOUKJ010000540.1 GCA_029882675.1 Cyclobacteriaceae bacterium | reverse complement strand
TATCCCCAAACCCGCCATAATATAACATGGCTACGGAAATGATAAAACTTAGCGTAGCCGTAATAAACCCAAAGCGCGTGTTTATACGTTGATAGTCAAGGGATTTGAGGTATTTGTCCTTGTCATAAAATGATGCGACTTCCGAAGGTATATCTTTTTTTTGGTACTTAAGGTTTATAAAATCAAGTAACTGATCAAACACGAAGTCAAGAATCACAAAAATTAAAATCAGATATAAGAGTTGTTGTGGTTCCATCCCGAAGATTTATTTGTGCATGCAAAGCTAAAAGGAATATTTTAATTAAAACCGTGGACAGGGAATAAACATTACGTCCCTTGGTGGTTTTCGTGGATCACGCATGGGCCAACTGTATGAAAGGGAAAATTCATGAGCCCCCCCACTACTCGCTCCCAACCCGGAAATGGTGAAATCATAGCTGTAGCCAATATTTAGTTCGTCATCAGCACCTTTCTTTGTCATGCCAATGAGAAACACAAGTGATTCGTTATTGATGTGCCCGGCGATGTTCTTAAAGGGTACCCCCCTGTACCATACACCGAAGATGATGGGCTCCATCGTATAATAAAGCCCCAGGTCAAGCTGATCAAATGGGCCCTGATGCTTAAATTGAAAAGTAGGGGTGAGGCTGCGTTCAGGGGCAGTGGAATAATCGCTCCGGCTGGCATCGTCCAGATAAAACTTAATCCCGCCATGAATAGATAGTTTCCGTGGGAGCCGATCGTTTTCGCTGAGTAAGGACTGTTGCGGCTTGGTGAGGTGATGATATCCCACACCTAACCATAGTGTTTTGGTAAAGAGCACCCCCCCTGTGGAAAGATCAAGAAAACCCTTGGAAAAGCCCGTGTTAAACTGTTCGCCGGAAGAAGGGCTGACGAGCTCTCCGGTGACCGGATCAAACTGATCACCAAATGTCAGCCGGGTGAAATTAATACTTCGATAGGTGTAGCCGGCCTGGAAACCCGGCTTAAAAGCAATTTTGTCTGTCAGGTACAATAAGTAGGAATAAATGGCTGACGCACTCGTACTGCTGAGACCTGCCATTCCTTCAGAATCCTGACTCAGCAACAAACCTATACCACTGTTGTAGTCTTCAAAATGATAATCAAAAAAAGCAGAATAGGTAATGAAATTGGCATTTATGGCTGGCCATTGGTTTCGATAATTAAGCCCTGCACGTGCTTGTAGGGTAGATCCTGCAAAGGCCGGATTCAGATACAGTGGCGCGGCATAAAACTGTGAAAACTGAATGTCCTGTGCAGTTACTTTTATACTGAGGAATAGTATAAAGAGGGTGGCGCTTAGGCGTATTTTATGCATATAACCTGGCTTAAATCTTTGGTTGGTGGCAAAGTAGTAAAATTTAAACTTAAACTACAATAAAATTATTGCCAAGATAGTTCAGGTTAATAACGGAATTTAGCGGTTAATTGTATAATTTAGTGATTCAAAAATCGAAAATTACATCAGGAAATTTTGAATCGGGATATGTATACTATAACGAGGGCAAATCACAATTAAATGTTTAACGTGATAATTTTCACCACCTTGCGGGGTTTATTTTATGTGTAAATAGTTTTTGAATAGTGGCATATAAGAAATAATTATAAATTTGAAATTTCAGCAGAGGGTCTCTTATGAGCACAAGAAGATATTTACTGGTTAGTGTTTTATGTTTTGGTACTTTTTTAAACATTTTTTCTCAAGGGCTTTCGGGTCAAACCTGGTATGTTGGAACAAAAGGCAATGGCATTCGGTTTAACCTGTCGACAGATTCAGCGACTGCACTGAGTGGAAATGTGGGCCTCGGTACCGGCGGCGGTGCGGTGGCTACTGACCCCTCAACAGGCAATTTACTGTTTTATACGGATGGCAATAATATTTATGATGCCAATCATAAGTTCATGCCCAATGGTACCGGCCTCACGGGAAACCCCGGGTCAAATCAACCTGTAGTGATATGCCATGTGCCCGGAGTACCCGGCCAGTATTATGTTTTTACCAATAGTGCTACTTCTACCTCCGCAGGGGCTATTTCATACACTATTGTTGATATGACGCAGTTTGGCAATGCGGCATTCCCTGTACCGGCAACTGGAGATGTGATAAGTAAAAATAACAGCATAGACCCCTTGTTGAATAATGTCGGGCAGGCCATGATTTTAATCCCTAATGCGAATAATGATGGTTTCTGGCTGATCACACAAGTGCCTGGAACAGACCAGTATCATGTTTTGCAAATTGACCAGAACGGAATGACCATGATCACCACCTACAGCGGTGTTGGCTTGCCCATCGAAGCTGCAAATTTTGCATACCATCCAGGTACGGGGCGGTTGGCTGTTTCTCCTGAAGATCCTACGAACAATGTGATGATCCTTAACTTTGATGATGCGACAGGTGCACTTTCCGTATTTGCTTCCGTAGTTAATAGCGGCCAGGATGTAACGGGCAATGAGTCGGTTTATGATGCGGAGTGGTCAGCCGATGGAAATTTCCTTTATGTGTCTGTACATGGTGAAACAGGTGTTACAGCTGACGTACTTCAGTATGATGTGATTAATCCAACCACTACCCTCGAATCAGTACTTCCTGCGCCTATATACAGGAGTTATGGCCTGCAAATGGGGCCTGATAGTTTAATTTACCACTTATATCAGGAAACATCGGGAGGGCCTATTTTACTTGGCCGGATCGGAATAACTGATTCCGTAGCTTCAAAAACAACTTACGAAACGGATCCGTTTTTAGTAGGTGATTATAATGGAAAACAGTTTTCAACTACACTTCCCGCTTATGATGCCGGCCTGACACTTTCGTTTACCTCCACAGGCACTTGTGCGAATACACCCATTCAGTTTCTTCCTGAAATTGAGCCGGGTGCAGATAGTGTCAGGTGGGACTTTGGTGATGGTACGTCTTCATCCATGCTTAGCCCGGTACATTCTTATGCCACAGGTGGTGCCATGGATGTCTCCCTGATGGCCTGGTCTGGCGGAATCCCCGATACGCTTTCCCAACCGGTCACGATTACGGATTTTCAGTTGCAGATCAATCTGGTGCAGGATACAGTGGCTTGTAAATGTGAATTACCTGTTCATAGTGCG
>JAOUKJ010000070.1 GCA_029882675.1 Cyclobacteriaceae bacterium | reverse complement strand
CCCTATCTTTTTCTGAAAGGCTTTCATCTTTTTCCAGATTCGCTATTTCTTCCCCAATATCGGGTAAAATAAAGAAGCTGGGATCTTCTCCTTCACCGGTGATCAGGTTGATTCCCTTGTCAGTTAGTTCAACGCTATTGTGTTTTTCATCAATGGTAAAGAACAGGGGATCATCTGCTTCCGGCATCATTTTCTGATTATCCTGCAGATAAAAATTTTCCGTTTTTTGTAAAATTTGCCTTATTCCTGTTTCACTCAGGTATTTGATGAGTGGTTTATATTTGGGTAAACCGCGGAATGTTCTGAACAAAGCGAGCCCTCCGTCTTTCTCGTCATTTTCTGACAAACGCTTTTTAGCATCTACCAGATACTGCCCCACCAGGCGACGCTGGGCTTCAACAAGCTTATTTATTCTTGGCTTGAGGTCATAAAATTCATGTTCATCGCCTTTGGGTATGGGGCCGGAAATGATCAGGGGCGTACGAGCTTCATCAATTAATACAGAGTCTACCTCATCAACGATCGCATAGTGGTGTTTACGTTGCACAAGATCATCCGGATGGCGGGACATATTATCACGTAGGTAATCGAAGCCAAACTCATTGTTGGTGCCATAGGTAACATCAGAGAGGTAGGCTTTTTTACGTTCATCGGAGTGTGGCTCGTATTTATCGATACAATCCACCTGAAGGCCATGGAATTCAAACAGGGGTCCCATCCACTCACTATCACGCAGGGCCAGGTAATTATTGACCGTCACCAGGTGTACTCCCCGGTTTGCCAGTGCATTGAGGAACATAGGCAGGGAAGCCACCAGGGTTTTTCCCTCACCTGTGGCCATTTCGGCAATTTTACCCTCATGCAAAACAATCCCTCCGATGAGCTGCACATCATAATGAATCATGTCCCAGGTGACGAGGCTGCCAGCAGCCATCCACTGATTTTTCCAGATGGCTTTGTCCCCTTCAATCTCAACATGCGAATGTTTTGCTGCCTGTAGCCTGTCGTGCATCGTGGCCGTTACTTCCAGTGTAGGGTTTTCCTTAAACCGGCGGGCTGTTTCTTTTACAATGGCAAAGGCCCGTGGCAGCACCTTTTCCAATACGATCTCCAGCTCCTTATTTCTATTTTCTTCCAGTTTGTCAATTTCCTCGAAAATGTCTTCTTTGTCGTACACATCCATTTCCGGGGCCTCTTCTATCCTGAG
The DNA here is from genome assembly GCA_029882675.1 of Cyclobacteriaceae bacterium. Lineage (GTDB taxonomy): Bacteria > Bacteroidota > Bacteroidia > Cytophagales > Cyclobacteriaceae > JAOUKJ01. Next base: position 11,215 of record JAOUKJ010000070.1, on the reverse strand, counting down.
GTGTAAGGCGGCAATCTGATCATCTGTTTCCTTGAGATGGGCACTAATATCCTCTCTTACGGAAGTCGTTTTAGCGCGCAGGTCATCATTTGATAAACCCTTCAGTTTTTCAAACTCAGCATTTATTGCTGTTACTACGGGTAGCAGTTTTTTTATGTCTTTGTCGGATTTAGTTCCGAATATTTTTGCAATTACATTCAGCATATTACAGTATCAATTTTGATAGATTATGGGATAAAATTAGCAGATTATCCCTTTAAAAAATAATTCCCCTCAAAGACCCTTTCAGCGGGCCCCGTAAGGTGAACCTGATCAAAGCCCTTTTCAGGGCTATTTATAAAGTCAACGCGTAGCTTTCCACCTTTCGTAATTATTTCCATGTTGTGCATCCCATTTTTCAGGCTGGTGGCCAGGGCGCAGGCTGTCACTCCCGTTCCACAGGAGAGTGTTTCATTTTCCACACCGCGCTCATAGGTGCGTACCCTGATCTTACCCGGCTCTTTCATTTCCACAAAATTCACATTGGTGCCACCCTCAACGGGGGTTTCATACCTTAATTGACGGCCTACTCCCATTACATCAGTAGCATCGAGGTCAGGCACAAACCGTACAAGATGAGGGGATCCGGTATTCATAAATACGCCCTCATCAAATTGTTTGATTTCTGAAACGCTATTCATTTGTAGCCGGATGTCGCCATCAGATAGAATATGGGCATCATGGGGTCCATCAAAAGCCAGAAAATGGGTGGATTCACCTTTGATCAGGCCCAATGATTGAGCAAAACGGATTGCTGCACGGGTTCCATTGCCGCAAAGGCTCTCACTACCATCGGGATTGTAATAAAGCACTTCAAAATCAAAATCTTTATGCCTTTTTAAAATAATAACACCATCGGCCCCCACGCCAAACCTGCGGTCGCAGATTTGCTTTAGGATCTCCGGTGTGGGAGAAAAAGACTGTTCATCGCCATTGATTACAACAAAATCATTACCCGTGGCCTGATATTTGAAAAAATGAATCTTCATTGTTTTTATTCAGAAAGGGCAAAAATACGAAAAGCCCGGGTAAACCGAATAAATATTGGTGAATTTCGGATTTATTCTACTTCTTCGTAATCAATATACTCCCCACCTTTAAAGTCTTCCTTTGCATTGGGTTTTGCCTCGTTGATATCTACGTTGCTTCCAGGGGTCTTTCTGGGTTGGGGGCGGGGTTGCTGCATATTATTCACCCCTAACAAAATTTTAAATATGAAACCCCCTACCTTATATAAAAGGTATCCGATGACAAAGATAATAATCAGGACTTTCAGCATGACAAAATATATTAGTTCTATACCTAAAAACCTATCTACTCAGATATAGGTTTCGTTCGGCGTAAATTTTCATAAAATAATCATCCATCAGATCATCAATAAAATAAATTGCTTCGCCGGTTGATTTCATCTCAGGTCCCAGTTCTTTGTTTACCTTAGGAAACTTATTAAACGAGAAAACGGGCTCTTTAATAGCATAGCCGTGTTTCTTCGGGTTGAAATTAAAATCTGTCACTTTCTTTTCACCGATCATGACCTTCACCGCATAATTTACATAGGGCTCATCATAGGCCTTGCAAATAAATGGTACTGTACGCGATGCCCGGGGATTCGCCTCAATAATATACACTTTATCATCTTTTATGGCAAATTGTATATTTATCAGGCCTACTGTTTTCAAGGCCAGTGCAATGCGTTCAGTGTATGACTCAATTTGTTTGATGATCAAATCGCCCAGATTATATGGGGGCAATACGGCATATGAATCTCCGGAATGGATCCCTGCCGGCTCGATATGTTGCATTATACCAATAATATACACGTTCTCTCCATCGCAGATGGCATCTGCTTCGGCCTCAATAGCCCCATCAAGAAAATGATCGAGTAGTACCTTATTGCCGGGAATAGTTCGTAGGATATCGATGATATGACTTTCCAGTTCTTTTTCGTTGATCACGATTTTCATGCTTTGCCCGCCAAGTACGTAAGATGGCCTGACCAGCAGGGGAAAGCCGATGTCTTTGGATAGCTCAATGGCTGTTTCAGCATCTTCAGCTACACCAAATTCAGGGTATGGAATATCATTTTCCTTGAGCAGGGTAGAGAAACTGCCCCGGTCTTCAGCCAGATCGAGGGCTTCATACGACGTGCCTATAATTTTTATCCCATAACGTTCGAGTTTTTCTGCTAGTTTAAGCGCCGTTTGACCGCCTAACTGTACAATTACGCCTACAGGATTTTCATGTAAAATAATATCATAGATATGTTCCCAGAAAACCGGCTCAAAATACAGCTTATCGGCCACATCAAAATCAGTGGAAACGGTTTCAGGGTTACAGTTAATCATAATGGTCTCATAACCACACTCTTTGGCGGCCAGCACACCATGAACACAAGAATAGTCAAACTCTATACCCTGTCCGATTCGATTAGGACCGGATCCCAAAATAACAATCTTCTTTTTATCACTTACTTCCGATTCATTTTCTTCACCGAAGGTGGAGTAATAATAGGGTGTTTTTGCTTCAAATTCTGCCGCGCAGGTGTCCACCAGCTTATATACACGCTTTATACCCAGCTCATTTCTTTTCTGAAAGACTTCACTTTCCCAACAATCCAGCAGATGACCGAGTTGCCTGTCTGCATAGCCTTTTTCCTTGGCTTGTTTGAATAAGTCCTTTGGAATAGTATTGATGCTGTATTTCTTGATTTCTTTTTCCAGGAACACCAATTCTTCGATCTGGTGGAGAAACCACTTATCTATTTTGGTGACGTTTTGAATGGTTTTGGGAGGAATACCCAATTTGTAGGCATCATATATATGGAAAAGCCTGTTCCAGCTGGGGTTGGCCAGACTGTACAGAATATCTTCCTGTTTGGTAAGCTCTTTACCATCGGCGCCCAGGCCATTGCGTTTTATCTCAAGGGATTGGCAGGCCTTCTGGAGTGCCTCCTGGAAATTGGATCCGATGCCCATAACCTCTCCAACAGACTTCATCTGGAGGCCTAATTTTCTATCAGCACCCTGAAATTTATCGAAATTCCACCGCGGTATTTTCACGATGACATAGTCGAGTGTAGGTTCAAAATAGGCAGTAGTAGTTCCTGTGATGGCGTTAGGCAACTCATCCAGGTTGTAACCTATGGCCAGCTTAGCTGCAATTTTAGCAATGGGGTATCCGGTGGCTTTGGACGCTAAAGCTGAAGATCGGGATACCCGCGGATTGATCTCTATACCAATGATATCATCATTTTCAGGATTTACGGCAAACTGCACGTTACATCCACCGGCAAACTGACCTATGCCGTTCATCATTTTAATAGCCAGGTTTCTCATTTCCTGGTATACCGTGTCAGGGAGTGTCATGGCCGGAGCTACAGTAACAGAATCTCCGGTATGGATGCCCATCGGATCGAAGTTCTCGATCGAACAAATGATAATAATATTGCGATTGTTGTCTCTGAGGAGTTCCAGCTCATACTCCTTCCATCCCATGATACTTTGTTCAATAAGTACTTCATGAATAGGAGAGGTATGCAATCCGTGATCCAGGGCCTTTTCAAATTCTTCCTGGCTGCCAACAAAACCACCTCCGGAACCACCAAGGGTAAAAGAAGGGCGTATGACCAGTGGAAATCCAATTTCCTGGGCTATTTCCTTACCCTGAAGAAAGCTGGTGGCTGTAGATCCTTTACATACCCCAACATTCAATTCCTTCATTTTGAGTCTGAATTTTTCCCGGTCTTCTGTCGTTTCAATGGCGTGAATATCTACGCCTATGATTCGCACACCAAAGTGCTCCCATATTCCTGCATTCTCACATTCTATGGCCAGGTTGAGCGCCGTTTGCCCACCCATCGTAGGCAAAACAGCATCGATATTATGATTTTGAAGAATTTCCTTGATGGAACTCTTCGTCAGTGGCTTTAAATAAATGTGGTCTGCTGTTACCTTATCGGTCATGATGGTAGCAGGATTGGAATTGATAAGCACAACTTCAATGCCTTCTTCCCTCAATGACCTCGATGCCTGAGATCCGGAATAGTCAAATTCACATGCTTGTCCAATGATAATGGGGCCGCTGCCTATGATTAGTACTGAGCGGATACTTCTGTCCCTAGGCATAGATATAAATGAGCGTTTGTTATGGATTGATTAAATTGCCCGCAAAGTTAGCCTAAAATGAATGGAATTAAAAAGCGTATTAGTAAATTATACGCTGACCTGAATTCTTTTTACCTTTTGTCTTTCTGTTGTGGCATCAATCATCTTTATCCAACTTACCTTTTTACCATTTTCAAGTGATTCATAGATGAAGTCATCATCTGTTAAGATCAAACGGCATTTACCCAGTTCGTACCTTTGTGAAAGCACAATGTCACCATGGCTCAATGGGTTGTTGTCCATGTCCGTTAATTGCGGCCTTTTTTTGTCCTTATCACGCTTTAAAAACCCAAACATCACTTAATCACTTTTTATAATTTTCTTCACGATCTGCCCTCCACCCGACTGGAGTAATATAATATATACCCCCGGTTCAAATTGAGAAAAGTCCAGGTTGTAGTTCGCATTATTCCGGTTTTTTTGTACGGTATGATGTTGTATTATTCTGCCTAAATGGTCTGAGATAATCAGGTCATATGGTTTGTCAACTCCTGTCAAATTTTCAATCACCAGTGTATTTTTTACCGGGTTTGGGTATATCTTAAACAATGTATGGGTAAAATTGTTTTGATCTACAGCCGTGATGGCATCCTGTATCGACAAGTTATCAATGGCCCAACCCCATCCATGGGCTAATTCATCGGCAAACAGCCTGAACCTGAAGGCCACCGTATCGCCAGGTAAAAAATTGCCATTTTCAAAGATATCTATAAATCGCCTTTTTAACATTGCGGGTTTACCTTGTTTATAGGAGTCATTGTCCTGAATATTATTGTTGTAGAGGTCTTCCCAGGTTGCATTAGCCCGGCAATCATAACCGGCAATAACGGGTTGCCAGGATTTACCCTGATCTTTGGATCCTTCCAAAATGACATAATCCCAAAACTCAGGGTGGCCAAAAGTTGTTCCTTCTTCACCGGGTTCGACTAATACGATTTCATCAAATTGCATATTGCCTTTCGCAGCGTCCAAAATAATGGGTGTGCGCAGCAGAAAGAAATAATTACTTTCATTTCCAGGTCCTGATCCATTCGGATAGGGGTGTAAAGAATTGATCAACGGATTACTAAATCCTTCAGGTTGACCTATATAAAAACCCGATCCAATGAAATCTGAAGTTGCATTTTCCATATTAAAATCACTGACATAATTGACCTCCGGACTTTGATACCCCGTGATGGCAACCCGATGCCATCCGGTCGCAGGGTTGGTGCTTGTATTACCTGCTAAACTTTTATCCTGCGCCGTAATGTAGTATGTAATCGCACTGTCTTGTAATAATTTTACGGCGGACAGGTCAATAAGTGCTTCGTACATATTGGGTTCATCAATATTTAGCAACAAGGGAATCTGTTTTTCAACGCCTGCTATCGAATAGTTTAAATTCACATCAAATATACCCATCACATCGGTGATTTCAGCCTTGACAGCAAGCCCTACCTCCGAATCAAACACATATTCAACGGGTGTATGGGTGATTACCGGCGGATTATTATCCGGTCCGGAATGAAAACTGTGCAGATACTGCGGAGCCAGAAAGGGGCTGCTATATTCCCGGTTGTACTTGTCTTCTGCACTAATGTAATAGCTGATTTGTCGTGGATTATTAACCGCCGGAATGGTTGTCAGGTAAGTGTTGAGTCCGGTGAGCTGCATTTGCAGGCTGTCATGAGTTTTTACGAATTCATCAGGTGAGTAATGCAGGTAAATCTGATCGGGCTTGATATCGGTATCACTTCGAATAATGGCAGAAACATCAAAAGGAAGGCCTACTGATTCAGTATTAGCAAGCGGGGTATGTTCAATATAGGTCGAAATCCAGCCCATTTCATAAAGCATGCTCAAAACCAAAGGACCCGGATCATGGATGGACTCTCCCCAGCCAATCTGCGGAGTCATCAGGGAATTGGGCGTGCCTGACATATAGGTAGCCTCATCAAGGTGAGCAATGCTGGAGCCCCCGTTGAAGGGATTCGGGGCATAAAGTTGGGGAAGGGTGTTGTCGTTTTCCATTCGGGCAATGGGCGAGTTAAAATACAATACCTGTCCGTTCAACTGCCCAAACAGGTTGGTCGTACCGCGTTGGTATGTTTCGGTAAGTACTTCTATTTCACTGTTCATCACATAGGTATCATATACCATTGGCTTATCAGTGCCTTGGCTTCCCCAGGAGCCCGTTGAACTCTCAACATAAAAAGAGGTAGTGATGCCCAGGCCATGGCCTATTTCATGAAGCACTACAGAAACCAGATCGGTAGTGCCCGAAGGGGTTAGGCCATCCAGGCCCATATACCAATTGGCTTTACTGTTGAAATTGGCCAAAATATCCGGATTTGAAGTTCCGTTTAATTCTTGACCCGTTATTTTTTCTGCCAGGGCCACCGGATACCAAACGTCAGGTTCACCGCCTGTAAAACCAGAATACAGGTTGCCCCATTGTGCAGAGCCCAGGGTTTTATCTTCCAATTGTATCCAGTTAGCCGTAATGTGTATCGGCATAGCTGAATAGATCAATGATTCCCAGATGTTCACGGCGTATTGAAAAGCAGCCTGAGCCTCGGGGGTAAATCCTTTATATGTAACAACAATAGATGCGGTTTCTATCCGGGCACGCTGGAATTGCGATCGGAGGAACTTAGCAGGTGGCGCAGTGTGGTGGAGTTCATCTTTTTCGGAGGAGTAGCAAATAATGGATCCGGCAGGAGCCATAGATTTGATTTGCTGAGCCGTTGCAAGGTTAAAAGTTGCAAGCAGAAGCAACAAAATGACGTAAGGAATTTCAGATTTTGGCATTATCAATTAACTACTGAAACGGTGAATATAACAGTATATACATTAATTAATAAAAGGTAACTCTTAATTTTTATGAAACGACAGATTATAGAAAACATTTTAGGCACTTAAAACGAACTACTCCGGGGCAGAGCTCCGAAGCATCAAATGGAGGTTTCTGTTTTTTCCGAACCAGCGGATTGGGAAATTAAACTACTTTTTGATCAAATAATCTGGTTGGGGTAACTACCTCCTCTGATGAAAAAGATATGTGGAATTGTTGACTTGTTTCCCCGAATTGACTATTAAATTTTTGGTGTTTATGTCTTTTTCCAGGACTTTGATTACTTTTTCTCCTGTACAAATTAAAAAACGGGCCTGATATTGTAATTGATCACCTACATGACTGATACAGGAGATGGTGAGTGCCAACAACAAGAGTGTCGTTACTTTATAATATTTGGAAAAAAATTCCATTGGGCTAAGTACTTGTGTATTATATTAACCATATAACGCCGTAAGTAAAAAAAGATACACAAATACCTTTAAAATACGAAAGCCGCCCCTTGGGCGGCTTTCTCCCTAGGTTTAGGTCAATTTAACCATTCATAGAGATGAGAAACTCTTCGTTATTTCTAGTCCCCTTCATTTTGTCGAGAAGGAAATCCATTGCTTCATTTGAATTCATATCGGCCATAAACTTACGCAAAATCCAAACACGTTGCAACTCTTCTTCTGAGAGCAGCAAATCTTCCCGACGAGTTCCTGATGCAGGGACATCAATTGCAGGATATACACGTTTGTTAGAAAGTTTTCTGTCGAGCTGTAATTCCATATTACCCGTACCTTTAAACTCTTCAAAGATCACCTCGTCCATTTTCGATCCGGTCTCTATCAGCGCAGTAGCAATGATGGTCAGTGAGCCGCCATTTTCGACATTACGTGCCGCCCCAAAGAATCTTTTCGGTTTATGCAGGGCGTTGGCATCCACACCACCTGAGAGGATTTTACCTGAAGAAGGTACTACCGTATTGTAGGCACGGGCCAGTCTTGTAATGGAGTCGAGCAGGATCACTACATCATGTCCACACTCAACCATCCTTTTGGCTTTTTCCAGTACGATACTTGCCACTTTTACATGTCTTTCAGCCTGCTCATCGAAGGTTGATGAAATCACTTCCGCCTTCACGCTCCGGGCCATGTCTGTTACTTCTTCCGGCCTTTCATCAATAAGGAGAATGATCAGGTAGCATTCAGGATGATTTTCTGCAATGGCATTAGCCACATTTTTCAGCAAAACTGTTTTACCTGTTTTGGGCTGAGCCACGATCATTCCGCGCTGGCCTTTACCAATCGGAGCAAACAGATCCAGTATACGGGCCGAGTAATTGTCGTGTTTTGAACTTAATTTTATTTTTTCCTCAGGAAATAAGGGAGTGAGGTATTCAAAATGTACCCTGTCTCTGATTTCTTCTGTTGTTTTGCCATTAACGGTATCGACCTTCAACAGTGCAAAATATTTCTCTCCTTCTTTGGGTGGACGAACCTGGCCTTTTACAGTATCTCCAGTTTTTAATCCGAAAAGTTTGATTTGGGAAGGGGAGACATATATATCATCGGGGCTGGCCAGATAGTTGTAGTCTGAGGATCTTAAAAAACCATACCCGTCCTGCATAATTTCGAGCACACCTTCACTTTGTATTGCACCATCAAAATCCTTGATATTGCTATCTCTGCGTTTGCGGTTCTTGTCCCTGTCTGAATCACTTTCCCTGTCTCTGTCATTATCCCTTTCCTTTGGCTCAAATTCCCTTTTTTCGGGCCTTTTCATTGGCTTTTTATCGGGTCTTTTATCCGCTTTCGGCGTTTTCCTCGCTTCTTCCGATTTCGGTTCAGTTTCCTTTTCCTTTACAGGGGCTATCTCTTTTTCCTTGGGGGTTTCATAAGAAGTGATACGTTCATCCACGTCCAGATCAAAAGATTCCAGCAATTCATTAGAGGATAATTCCGGTTCGGGCTTTGGCGCTACATTTTCTCTTTTTCGACGAGGGGGCTTTGTCTTTTCCGCTTCTGTGGGCTTTTTCACGGATTCTGGGTGGGCAGCCTGGTGGTCAAGGATTTTGTATATCAAATCCTGTTTGGCGAGCTTTTTATAGTTGTTTACACCTAGCTCTTCGGCTATCTCCTTTAATTCAGAGAGCAGCCTTACTTGCAATTCATCAATTGTGTACATATATAGTTTAAAAGATAGAATAAATTATTCGATGCAATTAGTTATTATAATGGTTTTTTTTAGTCAATAAACCTGGTGGATCGATACTAAATCAGCAATAAAAATAAGGTGATATAAGCTTGATTATCTCTTAGCCCTTTAGAAAAGGGTATGTTTGACAGTGCAATAATATGATACCCGGGACAATTATCAAATTTTATTGGTCAATAATTTTATCAAGAGACTAAATATTCACTGTTTAGCTAAAAATTACCTTATTTTGCGGTAAAATATTTTACAGATGCTGCAAACACAATATATACGCGACAATAGAGACCGTGTGCTGGACGGACTTTTAAAGAGGAATATAAAAGATGCCGGGAAACAGATTGCGGAGGTCTTAAAAACAGATGAAGAACGAAGAGCTGCACAGTCGGCACGCGATGAGGCACTGTCACGTTCAAAAACACAGGCCAGGGAAATAGGCCAACTCATGCAGGCGGGTAAAAAGGAAGAGGCTGAAGCTGCCAGGGTGGCAACCCAGCAGGACAAGGCCTTGTCGAAAGATCTGACTGAAAAGGTAGGATTGCTTGAAGAAAAATTGCGTTCCCTGCTATATAATATCCCCAATGTACCTAATGAAAACGTGCCAGCTGGCACCGTTGCAGATGACAACGAAGTGGTAGGTCAGTGGGGAGAGGCACCGACATTGTATGATGGGGCAACACCTCACTGGGATCTGATAAAAAAATATGATATTATTGATTTTGACCTGGGCAATAAAATTGCCGGAGCGGGCTTTCCTGTATATAAAGGTAAAGGTGCCAGAATACAGCGGGCGATGATCAACTTTTTTCTTGATGAGGCCCGGGAAGCCGGTTATATAGAAATACAGCCTCCCATCTTTATCAATGAGGCTTCGGGGTACGGTACAGGCCAACTTCCCGACAAGGAAGGGCAAATGTACCACATGACCGTGGACAACTTGTATGCAATACCTACCGCTGAAGTGCCCATTACCAACATTTACAGGGATGAGGTGCTTAATGAAAAGGCCCTTCCGGTGAAAAATGTAGGCTATACTCCCTGTTTTAGGCGGGAGGCTGGTGCCTGGGGAGCCAATGTACGCGGTCTAAACCGGCTGCACCAGTTTGATAAGGTGGAGATTGTACAAATCACAACCCCGGAAGCTTCGTATGAGGCGTTGACCAAAATGATAGATCATGTCACCGGTCTGCTTCAGAAACTGGAATTACCCTACAGAGTACTAAACCTCTGCGGCGGAGACCTGGGTTTTACAGCAGCACAGACTTTCGATATGGAGGTTTATTCTGCCGCACAGAAAAAGTGGCTGGAGGTAAGCTCTGTGAGTAATTTTGAAACCTATCAGGCCAATAGGCTAAAGCTGAGGTATAAAAACGGGGATGGCAGGATTCAATTGTTACACACCCTTAATGGTAGTGGTCTGGCCCTGCCCAGGGTGCTTGCGGCTCTGCTCGAAAATAACCAAAGTGAAAAGGGAATTAAAATACCAGAAGTGCTGGTACCTTATACGGGATTTGAGTGGATAGATTAGGCAAAGGGTAGTGTCATTTGAACCCGGTCATCTCGTTTTTATCATTATAACCACCGGTTTTTGAAAGGAGTCTTGCTTTATTTAGGTATAAAAAGTATTATCCAACTGCTCAGGGGCTGGATAATACTAAAATATACTTCTTTTTGGTAAACTTGAACAAGTTCGATGAGTAATCTTTACGTTAAAAACGTAACATTTGGTAATATTTAGATCATTATTAAATCCACTTGCGGATTTATGGTAATATATATTTACTCAAGCGCTTCCGGCTGCGGGAAATAGCGCATCGGGCTATACCGCATGTAGGAATCAAACAACTCTTTGTCGGGCCCTACAACGCGGGGGTCTTCTGATATTGTCAATTCCTGCATCAAGGCTTCCTTCATTTCCTTTTCTATCAGGGCATGTTGCGCATTGCCCGCCAGGTTGTTCAGGCAAAAAGGATCCTTGCTG
>JAOUKJ010000539.1 GCA_029882675.1 Cyclobacteriaceae bacterium | reverse complement strand
GCGTATGTAGGACAAGTGTAACTGGAACAAGCAGAACCTGCTATAAGAAGTACAGCAATAAAGAGGATAAGGCTTTTCATAATCTTAAGTATTTTAGTTTTATTACATAACAATTACAAAGCTAAGTGGTTCAGTTTATATTCAAAATATACATATGTCGCTAATCCTTACATGAGTGCAATTGACCGACAATTCAAACACATTAAATAATTTTTATGGACAGTTTAAATACTTTTTAGATTAAATTTTGTTATCATTTGAAAATGAATTGACGTAGTTATGGGAATGATAGGTTATCGGTTTGAGAAATATGTGCCTGTTAATCAGGGAAATGCCCCTGATTTTAATCAATTGCTAAGTGCGTTTCTCGAATTACTGGTTATGACATCAGGAAATGCAGCTGAAGCGTTGAGCTGGTTGACCAACCTGGATAAAAAAAGGCGATTCACCAGTGACGAATATGGGATGGGAGACTTTATTGAAGACCTGAAAAAGAAAGGGTATATTAAAGAGGACATGGCCGACCACAAGATAAAAATCACGGCCAAAAGCGAACAGTCCATCAGAAGTAGGGCGTTGGATGAAATATTCGGAAAACTAAAGAAAACTGAACGGGGTAGTCATAAATCTTACCTCAGTGGTGCCGGTGATGAGATCGGGACAGACAGGCGTAATTATGAATTTGGTGATAGTATTCAGGCTATTTCGGTAACGGAATCAATCAAAAATGCCCATGTTAACCATGGCCTGGAAAACTTTATGCTTACCGAGCAGGATTTGGAAATACATGAAACAGAGTTTAAGGCCCAGACCTCTACGGTTCTTATGATCGATATTTCACATAGTATGGTGCTTTATGGTGAAGACCGGATTACTCCGGCTAAAAAAGTGGCCATGGCACTGGCGGAGTTGATTAAAAGAAAGTATAAGAAGGATACCCTCGATGTGATTGTTTTTGGCAATGATGCCTGGCAGATTGAAGTCAAGGACTTGCCATTTTTGGAAGTTGGGCCATACCATACCAATACAGTTGCCGGGTTGGAGCTGGCCATGGACCTGTTAAGGCGTAGGAAAAATCCCAATAAGCAAATATTCATGATCACCGATGGAAAACCAACCTGCCTGAAGGTGGGGGCGAAGTATTATAAGAATGCTTTTGGCCTGGACAGCAGAATACTCAATAAAACATTGAACCTGGCCCGGCAATGCCGCAAACTCAATATACTCATCACGACTTTTATGATAGCCTCTGATCCCTGGCTACAGGAATTCGTCAGGGAATTTACCGAGAGCAACCAGGGGAAGGCCTATTACAGCGGGTTGGGCGGACTGGGTAATCTGGTATACGAGGATTATCAACGCAACAGGAGAAAAAAATTGTAGAATAAAGAATAAAAAATGAAAGAGGTTAAGGCAATAAAAATAAAAACGCTGGGTGAATTAAAGGCCACAGGATATAGCTATAAAACAGTAAAACAGGAGCTAAGGGATAATTTAATTGCGCATATGGAAGGGGGGGTAAATATATTCAATGGGATTTGGGGCTATGAAGACTCGGTGATTCCGGATATTGAGCGGGCCATTTTATCCAGGCATGATATCAATTTACTGGGATTAAGGGGGCAGGCCAAGACGCGTATAGCGCGTATAATGACGCGTTTGCTCGATGAGTATGTTCCGGTCATTGCCGGATCGGAAATTAACGATGACCCACTGCAACCCATTTCCAGGTATGGCAAGGCGAAAGTTGAAGAGTTGGGTGATGATACACCCGTTGATTGGCTTCATCGTGACGAACGATACACCGAGAAATTGGCTACACCTGATGTGACGGTAGCGGATCTGATAGGAGATGTGGATCCCATAAAAGCGGCCACACTCAAATTACCTTATTCAGATGAGCGCGTGATTCATTTTGGTCTGATACCCCGTTCACACCGGGGTATTTTTGTTATTAATGAATTGCCCGATCTCCAGGCGCGTATTCAGGTATCGCTGTTCAATATACTGCAGGAAGGTGATATACAAATCAGGGGTTTTAAACTAAGAATGCCCCTTGACCTGCAGTTTGTATTTACGGCCAACCCGGAAGACTATACCAACCGGGGAAGTATTGTCACCCCGCTGAAAGACCGGATAAGCAGCCAGATCATAACGCATTATCCCCAAACAATTACTGTTGGAAAAAAAATAACCGGCCAGGAGGCTAAAATACATCCTGATCAAACCAGAAAGGTTGAAGTGCCTGAATTAGCCAAAGACCTGGTGGAGCAAATCGCAATAGAGGCCCGGGATAACGAATTTATAGATGCAAAAAGTGGTGTTTCTGCCCGTCTTACTATTTCTGCCTTCGAAAATCTGGTGAGCGCAGCCGAACGAAGGGCATTGCGAAATGCCGAAAAACAAGCAACAGTAAGAATAGGTGACTTTATCGGGGTAGTGCCGGCCATCACGGGCAAAGTAGAACTCGTGTATGAGGGAGAGCAGGAAGGTTCGTTGATCGTGGCTAATAGCCTGATCGGCAAAGCGATTCGTCATCTGTTTACACATTATTTTCCCGATCCGGACAAAGCCCGAAAGCAAAAAGAAAATAACCCGTACCGTTCAATTATCGATTGGTTTGGTGAGGGTAAATTGCTCGATCTGCTCAATGAAGACACTACCGGGATTTATGAAAATAAACTGCTTCAAGTACCGGGTTTGTACGATCTGGTACAAAAATACCAGAAGGGCAGGTCAAAAGGAGAAACAATTTTTTTTATGGAGCTTGTACTCCATGGATTGGCTGAATACAGTATGCTGGGAAAACATTTACTGGAGCGGGGGATTCAGTTTAAGGACCTGGTGTCTGGAATGTTTTCCATGCCTACCCAAGACCAGGAATAGGCCAATGGGGACAGGGTAAGACCTGTTTGGTAGCGTACACCGTAAATTCAGGAGAATGAATTTGTTAGAAATAAAAAAGCGGGCTACAAAGGGGGAAGGGCTGTATGTACTTAAACCCGGTTTACCGGAAAGATATCATCTGGCCGGAATGCCCTCCCATGACAAAATCAGTAGGGCCAACATATAGGGTTGAGCGTATTTTATTGCTGTAAGGGAAAAGTGCCCAATATTCATTCACGGAAAATGGTGAAAATATCACATGAAAA
>JAOUKJ010000069.1 GCA_029882675.1 Cyclobacteriaceae bacterium | reverse complement strand
GTATGACTCTTGCGCAGGCACATAGATATCTTGACCTTTGAATTCCATTTTTATCCCCGTTCTCGAAAATATCTGGGGAATAAGTCCCAGCATATCCAATCTGGCATTTTTGATCGTGATTTCCGATTGTGTCATGGCAGCCATTCCAATAAAACTACCTATTTCTATCATATCAGGCAGCATGGTGTGCGTTGTGCCGGCCAATTCCTCAACACCGTCAATCATCAGCAGGTTGGAGCCAATGCCCGTAATTTTGGCTCCCATACGGTTTATCATATGGCACAGTTGCTGTATATATGGTTCACAGGCCGCATTATAAATTGTTGTTTTGCCTTTTGCCAGACAGGCCGCCATAATTATATTGGCCGTTCCGGTCACTGAGGCCTCATCCAAAAGCATATAAGTCCCTGACAAATTAGAGGCATCTATACTAAAGAACTCACTGTCTGCATCAAAATTGAATTTGGCCCCCAACTTCTCAAAACCCAGGAAATGAGTATCGAGCCTTCTCCTGCCTATTTTATCACCTCCTGGCCGTGGTATTTTGGCTTTCCCAAAGCGTGCAAGCAAAGGCCCGAGTATCATGATGGATCCCCTGAGTGAGGCCGCCTGTTTTCTGTATTGTGGAGATTCAAGAAATGACACATCCACACCGGAGGCTGTAAAACGGTAAGACTCATCTCCTGTCTTCTCAACCTTTACACCGAGGTCGCCCAGTAGCTCAATTAATTTATTCACATCCCTGATATCAGGCACATTATGAATAGTTACCGGATCCTTAGTCAGTAAAACAGCACAAATCACCTGAAGGGCCTCATTTTTGGCTCCCTGAGGATAAATTTCACCTGCAAGACGATGCCCCCCCTGTATTCTGAATGATCCCATTAGTTACTTTTTCTTCGCCGCCCTGCGTTATTGCTACCACCTTTTCGTTGTGGTGTGCGCTGTGGGGCACGTTGTGGTTTTCTTTTTGCTGTTGTTTTATATAGTTTTTCAAACAGGTTTTCTTCCCTAACCCTGTCCAGATCGATATTGAGTTCACCTCCCGAAATAGTTCTTATATTTTCCACGATTACCGCGTCATCAATAATCTCTTTGTTCCAACTGCCATAAAAGCTCTTCATCAGCTTGCCAACATAAATTACAGCGTTATCCCTTTCTTCAGGATCTTCCTTTTTCATCGCCTCCAAAATAAGCAATTCGATATTGCGTCCGTAATGGAGGTACTTGATCTTATTCTTCTGATGCTCCATGATGGGCGGGCGCTTATTGATCAATTCACGTTCGGGTGGAGGAAATGGGCCATTGATATCCAGATCAAAATCAGAGATAATAAACAGATCGTCCCACATCTTCTGTAAGTTTTCCTGCAATTCTTTATTTGATGGCGTAATTTGTCGCATCAGCTCAACCAATGTCTGCGCATATTCACTCCTTTTGTCTTTGTCACTTTCCGCTTTAATGAAATTGACCAGTTTCTGGACGTTCCTTCCGTATTCCTTGAGGATCAGTGGGTCTCTCTCTGTATTATATTCCATAAAAAATTTAGTTATCGTGAATTTTTAGCTTTGCAAAGCTAAGCAATAAAGTTTTCTCCCCAAAGTCATCAAATTTCACCCTGGCTTTTCGATTAGCGCCTGATGCATCCATCTCGATCACCATGCCATATCCAAATTTCGGATGTTCCACTTTCATACCTACAGCGAGTCGGGTAGTGTCAGATGGTTTGAAATCAGGCGAAGGAATGTAATTGCTCTTTTTTACAGGTTGTGTGGCGTTTTGCCGTTTTATTCCATTCACCAGATTTTTGGCGAATTCAGATTTGTCGGTGCTGGGGGTAGTCTTGACGTTGACCTTTCTGTTCATCCGAATGTACTTCTGGTCTATTTCTTCAATGAAACGACTGGGCTCACAACTTTTCAACCGACCAAACCTGTAGCGCGTTTGTGCATAAGAAAGGAAAAGCTTTTCTTTTGCCCGTGTAATTGCCACATAAAACAACCTCCGCTCCTCCTCCAGGTCGGCCCGGCTGCTTAGCATCATTTGAGATGGAAAAAGGTCTTCCTCCATTCCCGCCAGATAGACATAATTAAACTCCAGCCCTTTGGCCATATGAATGGTCATCAGGGTCACTTTGTCGGCTTCGTCTTCATCTGTCGAATCAGCATTTGTGAGCAGGGATACATCCTGAAGAAACGTGGCCAGTGTTTTTTCTCCTTCCCGCTCCGTGTCTTCTGTAAATTCTTTCAATGCATTGAGCAGCTCCTGTGCATTCTCATAGCGGCTGACTCCCTCAACCGTCTTGTCCTGATACAATTCGCTCAACAAACCCGATCGTCGGGCAATTTCCTCCCCGGCATCGTAGGCACTTTTTTCGCTGACAGATTTTTTAAAAACCCGGAACATATTTACAAAATCAACTACAGCCGTGGTAGCCCTGCTGTCCAAAAACGAGCTCGCATTTTCAATTACTTCCCAAAGGGAAATATCATGATCAAAAGCCGCCAGTACAATTTTATCAACACTGGTAGGGCCTATTCCCCTTTTGGGCTGGTTTATAATCCTTTTAAAGGATTGCTCATCGTGTGGATTTATCGCAAATTTCATATAAGCCAGGAGGTCTTTTATTTCCTTTCGCTGATAAAAGGACAGTCCACCTATAATCTTATATTTTATATTTTTTCGCCGCAGCGCCTCTTCCAAAGCCCTTGACTGGCTGTTTGTTCTATAAAGAATAGCAAACTGATCATTGGAGGCCTGGTTGTTCATCTTCTCTTCAAAAATACTGGAAGCGATCAACTTACCTTCTTCCCCATCTGAACTGGAACGGAAAAGCTCAATGAGATTCCCTTCATCATTGTTAGTCCAGACATTTTTTTTAAGCTGCGCTTTGTTATTTTCAATAACAGAGTTGGCTGCATTAACAATGGTTTGCGTAGACCGGTAATTCTGCTCAAGCTTAATTACCTTTAGTTCTTCGTAATCTTTTTCAAAATTCAGAATATTCTGAATGTCGGCGCCCCTGAATGCGTATATACTTTGCGCATCATCACCCACCACACAGATATTGCGCGATACACTGGCCAGCTTTCTGGTAATCAGGTATTGGGAAATATTGGTATCCTGAAACTCATCGACAAGCACATATTTAAACCTGTGCTGATAAGTATGCAGCACGTCAAGGTGCTCTTTAAACAACAGGTTCGTATTATAAAGAAGATCGTCAAAATCCATGGCCCCGGAACGCTTACACCGCTGACAGTATTCTTTGTATATTTTGCCAAGTTCCGGCTTCATATTTGACTCATCATCCGCTTTATATACCGGATTACTATTGTAGCTCTGCCATGAGATCAGTCTGTTTTTCGCTCCACTAATCCTGTTGAGCACTACATTGGCTTTATAAACCTTTTCATCGAGGTTCATCTCCTTGACAATCGATCTGATCAATGCTTTGGAGTCATCGGTGTCATATATTGTGAAACTTTTCGGATACCCTATCTTATCTGCTTCAGCCCGCAAAATCCGGGCAAAAACAGCGTGAAATGTGCCCATCCATAGGTTTCTGGCCTCTGTGCCTACTACACTTTCTATCCGCTCACGCATTTCTTTGGCAGCCTTATTGGTAAAGGTCAGCGAAAGAATATTAAAAGGATCAACATCCAACGCCCTGATCAAATGAGCTATCCGATAGGTAAGCACCCGGGTCTTTCCTGAACCCGCTCCTGCAATAATCATTGTCGGCCCTTCTGTATTTACCACTCCCTCGCGTTGGGATTCGTTTAGTTGTTCGAGATATTCCAAAATATCAAATCTTTCCGGTCTGTTTAATAAACATGCAATTTACAAACATGCTAAAATATATCCGGCTTTTATTTCAGGTATTTACAGTAGATCATGGTATTTATGGCTTATGTAAGCTTTGCATAAAAAGTATACAACTGCCCCCTGAATAATTTCACTAATTTTGGCCCTGGCTATAACGGGTTAATCCATAGTATGATTCGGGTAAAGTGATTGGACAAAACACTCTCCAATCCGCTAAAATACGTGTTTTTCGTTTACTTCCGCGGGCAACGGAACACGCAGGCGATCATCATAAATCGAAAAACTGATTTAATCCGAAAGAAACAGGCCAGGGGACATACGTTGGGTTTTTATTAAAAACAAACAGGTAGTGATTGAACTTGAAAAGACAATATTAAGTGACGATATAAAAGATGAATTTTTCGTCTGTGATGTCATTAAATGTAAAGGGGCTTGCTGTGTGGAAGGAGACCTGGGTGCACCTTTGGAAGATGATGAACTAACCATACTGGATGAGGTATTGGAACAAGTAGTACCTTATTTAACAGCTGAGGCAAAGAAAATAATCAAAAAACACGGCGCTTATATCCTGGATGAAGATGACGAATATTCAACCCCCACAATATATGGCAAAGAATGTGTCTATGCAATTTATGATGATAAGGGTATACTGAAGTGCGCCATCGAACAAGCGTATAATGATGGTAAAATTACATTCCAAAAACCTATATCCTGTCATTTGTACCCCATCCGCACCAAACAATACGAGCAATTTACGGCCATAAATTATGATCGGTGGAATATTTGTTCCCCGGCATGTCATAAAGGGCAGGAATTGCAAATTCCATTATACAAATTTCTTAAAACACCCCTGATACGGAAGTTTGGCCAGGACTGGTACGATAAACTTGAAAATCACCTCAATCCGGCAACCATCCCGACCAGGCAGGATTTATAACGCCACCCTTTTACCTCTAAACTTATTCCTTCATCAAGTCATATACCACCTGATGAATACGTGGTCTGATGCTCATTGAATACAGCTTAGTATTCATCCGGGTAGGATGTACCCTGTTCGAAAAAAACACGATCAGCACACCACTTTCCGGATCAGACCAGGCAAAAGTACCTGTATACCCTGTATGCCCGAAGCTCTGATTGCTCACATCCGGAGCTGGTGTTCCCAGGTGTTTATCTGTAATTGGAGGCTTATCAAAACCCAGTCCGCGGCGGTTGTCTTCTTCACAAAACTGACAAGTGGTAAACTTTCGGAGGGTATGCTCAGAAATATACCTTTCTCCACCATATTCGCCCATATTCAGGTACATCTGCATCAGTTTGGCCAGGTCATTGGCATCGCTGAATAATCCTGCATTGGCTGACACTCCTTTCATCATAGCTGCTCCTTCATCATGTACTACGCCATGTATCTGCATCTTGCGGAAGAAGGTGTCATTTTCAGTGGGGATAATCCGCTCCAGCGGAAAATGGTCAGCGGGATTATAGGTAATCGTATACGCTCCCAGTTTATGATAAATATTGCTTTTTATATAAGACTGAAATTCTTCGCCTGTTTTTTCTTCCACGATGCGCGGCAACAGGTAAAAAGCCAATCCACTGTACAGATAACCTGTTTGTTCATTCAAAGGGGATTTCCGAATAGCCTTATATATCTTGTCCCTGTAGTCTTTGTGCATGTACAGATTTTCACTCAATTTAAAATTATACGCTTCCGAATACGCTGTCGAAAGCGTTTTTGGTTTAAACTTTCCACTTTTTTTGAAAGTAGTTTGCCAATAGGGTATCCAGGATTGTAATCTGCCGTTATGGGCGAGAATATGCCGCCAGTCAATATCCGCTTTGTTAGATCCTTTCATCTCCGGCACGTAATCGGCCAGTTTATCATCCAGACTAAACTTCCCCTGATCGTGCAATTGCATGACTGCAGGCAAAGCACTGGTAACCTTGGTCAGCGAGGCGTAGTCATAAATATCGTTTAATTTTACGTCCCTTTCCTTTTCATAATCATGAAAGCCATAGGCCTGATGAAAAAACTGCTTACCATCCTTGGCTATCAACACCTGGCAACCGGGGTAGGCTGCCGAGTCCAACCCTTCCTGTACGATTGAGGCGATCCTTTCATAGAGTGCCTGGCTATCTATCCCCAATTCTTCGGGAATAGTATATTTAAAACGAACACCACCAAGGGTTTCAATGCCTGTTCCCGCAGGGAAAAGCGCATTCACTGATACCGGAAGCTTACCACGGGCTCCTAATCCACCAAACAATATTTGGGCACTGAGATCCTCCATATCATCGCTGTCATAATAGGATGTGAGCACCACGGCAGCATTTTCCAGGCCGTCTATCTTCGCCAGGGTATACGGGTTTCTGAAAGAGACAAGCAAGGTATTGCTTCCGAAATGAGCTAGCTGGTCTGTCATAAATGACTGCACTTCCTCACTGTATATTTGCCGATTGTAGGGCCTTGGCAGGTTGTCATGACAGGCGATAACCACCAAATTAAATTCTTTCAAGCTTTGCTTCACTGTATTAACGGCCGACTGATTGGCTTTGGCCTCCAGCGTGAAATGGGTCACCTGCGTATATTTACCGAAAGAAGCGTTGAAGGTATTATCCTGATCCTTTCCAATCGAAACAGTGGCTATTCTAAGGGTGTCCAACCTTTTCAACGGAATCATATCATGATCATTTTTCAATACGGTAATTGCCTTTTCTGCCAGTTGCCTGTTAAGTAAAATGGCTTCGGGCGTATTTAAATCACTAATTACATGATCTTCCTTCAGAGGCTGAAAGTTGTTAAGTCCCAGTTTATACTTATATCCCAGTATTTTTCGTACCCGCTTATTGAGCTCAGCTTCTTTTATACGACCCCTACTCACTTCTCCGGACAACGTTGACAGCAGTGTCTCCACTTCAAGGGGCAACACCAACAGGTCATTCCCAGCATTAAATGCACTTTTATACAAATCCTCCGGTTTGTAATAAGCAGCCACGCCTTTCATTTCCAGTGCATCTGTCACAACCAATCCGTTGAAACCCAACTCTTTTTTGAGGAGGTCATTAGCTACTTCAGTAGCCAGCGAGCTGGATTCGTTTTGATTCAGTCCGTAGGCCGGAATATTTAAATGAGCTACCATAACGCTGGCTACTCCTGCTTCAATAATTTGCTTAAAAGGATAAAGTTCAAGTGATTGCAACCGGGCTTTGTCGTGAAGAATTACAGGTAAAGCCTGATGTGAATCCACATTGGTATCGCCATGGCCTGGAAAATGTTTGGCCGAGGCTAACACACCGTGGTCTTGCATCCCCTTCATATAGGCAATACTTTTTTTACTCACATTTTCCTTTTCCTCACCGAATGAACGATAATTTATAACCGGATTTTCAGCATTGTTATTTACATCAGCTACCGGCGCAAAATTCATATGTATACCTATGCGTCTGCTTTGTCTGGCAATTTCCCTGCCCATTTGATAAATAATTTCATTGTCCTGCACCGCACCCAAAGCCATCTGGTAAGGGAAACTCATCGTATTTCGCAACCGCATACCCAGCCCCCATTCCGCATCAATGGATATCATGATTGGAATGGATGATGCCTGTTGCAGCCGGTTGGTAAACCTCACCTGACTCTCCACCTCACCCTGGAAGAAGGTAATTCCTCCTACTTTATATTTTTCTACCATTTGCACCAGACTGTCTTCATAGTCAGCCCCCTGATCAGACAAAGCCCTGATCACCACCATCTGGGCGATTTTATCGCGCACTGATAATCCGGACATTACTGAATCCACCCAATGCGCCTCCTTTTCGCTATCTGCAGAAAACACCGGTGCAGGCGCTTGTTGACTAAAAGCCTTCAAGGCAAAGAACACAAAGACCAGGGAAGTAAAGCGGATCCAATTCATAGTATTGAAATTTGTCGGGTTATAACAATGGTTACTTAAACTTAATTGTGACGGGTACTGATGGAGGGCTTTCATTGTTAAGCCTGTCCAGCGCGGTCACCTGATAGGTATAATATCTGCCTTTCTGCGGCGACAAGTCTTTATAAAACTGCAAAGGATGCCTTACTTTTGCAATAATATTGCGCGGATCATTGATCAGGCCTGCACTCTTTCCCTTATTTCGATAGACAACATAATATGAGACCTCTTCCCTACTATCATCACTCTTCCACTCCAGGTATATTCCATTTTTCAATGGCTTGAGCTCAAGGTTATTCGGGGTTTGGGGTGCCTGGTTATCAATCCATAGCATGGGCGGTGTGAAGGCCGGCCATGCATAAAAATCCTTTCTTAAACTGTCAGTGATACCCAGCGGATTTTGATAAAAAGTGGTAGCCTTAAAATACATATCTCCCGCTATTTCGGGAAAATTTTTATTCCAGCGCAGGTGATCGGGCATTTCAGAAGGATTTTTCCACGCTTCATTTATTTCACCACCCACCCGATAAACAGCCTGTCCAATATATAAATGTTTGTCAAAACTGTTTTTACTCCACCACTCAGCCAATGTTTTATACTCAGCTGCTTCAAAACCTATATGCCAGTATATCTGGGGGACAATATAATCTATCCACCCTTTTTTCAACCATTTTCTGACATCAGCATACAAGTCGTCGTAATTAGTGACACCGGCCTGTGTAGCTGAACCCTCATCATCCATAGCTTTATTTCTCCAAACGCCAAACGGACTAATTCCAAATTTCACATAATCCTTTTCTGCTTTAATGGCCTTGTTCAGCGCATGGATCAATTGATCCACATTGTTTCGGCGCCAATCTTCCACGGTTGAAAAATCACGGCCATATTTCACAAAAGATAATGAATCAGGAAAAACTTCGCCATTAATTTTATACGGGTAAAAATAGTCATCGAAATGAATGGCATCAACATCATATTTATGCACCACCTCTTTGATTACATTCACCAGATAATCCCGCACCTCCGGTATGCCGGGATCAAAATACATATTGGATCCATAGCGCACGAACCACCCTGGTCGCAGACGCGTAATATGGTCAAGGGCCGTTTCTGTTGAATCAGCATCCACCACTGCACGATAGGGATTAAACCAGGCATGAAATTCCATGCCGAGGTCATGCGTTTTCTCAATCATATAATTCATGGGGTCGTACAAGGGGCTGGGCGCCTTCCCCTGCTTCCCATTGAGCCATTGCGACCATGTCTCATGTTCAGACAAGTACATGGCATCTGTAGCTGGTCTTACCTGCGCAATAAGTGTATTGAAGCCCGCGTCATGCAGAAAGCCGGCCATTCTGTTGAATTCATGTTTTTGCACTTCGACAGAAAGTCCGGGTTGCGAAGGCCAGTCGATGTTTTTTACTGATGCAATCCAGGCTCCCCGCATTTCATATTTTTCAGGTATGATTTCCCTGGAACAGGAAAACAAGGAGGCCATCAACAATATGATCAGCAGGAGCCTCAATTCATCTTAAAATTTCCAGCGAACAAAAGCTTCCATGGCCTCATATTCTGCCATTCCCAACTTATCGTAGCGGGCGGCAGTCTCCCTGTTGCGGTCTTCAGCGCGTTGCCAGAATTCACGCTGATCAGAACCCTGATACACCACACCGTCTTTCTGAGACTGGTGTTTAAAAATGGCAAATCGTTTTTTCAGAAGTTCTTCCGGGCTTATAGGCACAGCCATTTCTATTTCATGTGTATCCCACTCATGCCATGCTCCTCTGTAAAGCCACACCCAACAATCCTTCATGTAGGATTCTTCTTTAAGCCTTTTTACGGCCTCGAAGATGGCTTCCAGACAAACGCGGTGTGTGCCATGTGGATCAGCCAGGTCGCCAGCAGCATAAATCTGGTGTGGTTTCACCTCAGCAATAAGATTCATCACAATTTGTACATCTTCCTCACCCAATGGTTTTTTCTGTACTCTGCCTGTTTCATAAAATGGCAGGTCGAGGAAATGCACATTTTCTGCTTTGGCACCACAATACCGGGCAGCGGCCTTGGCTTCTCCCCTTCTGATGAGTCCTTTTATTTTTCGCACTTCCGGGATATCCACTTCTTTATCGCCTTTATTTTTCAGGAAATTTGTGATTTCCTCAAAATCCAGGGACATGACTCCTGGTTCATTGTTTTTAGCCATATCATTCACAAATTCTGCAAAACGATAGGCATCATCATCACCTACTGCTATATTTCCAGACACCTGATACGCCACATGCACATCGTGTCCCTGATCTACCAGACGCATAAATGTTGCGCCCATGGAGATGACATCATCATCGGGATGGGGGCTAAAGATGATCACGCGCTTGCTTGCAGGATCTTTTCTTTCCGGGCGTTGACTATCATCGGCATTGGGTTTGCCTCCCGGCCATCCGGTGATGGTATGTTGAAGCATGTTAAACACCCTTATATTAATCATATAAGCTGGCCCCTGCGCTGTAATCAATTCACTCAGACCATGTTCCGTATAATCAGATTCCAGCAATTTAAGTATTGACTTTCCGGTGCGGTCACAGAGCCATATTACTGCCCTTTTTACCAGATCATCAGTCCATTCAATTGAATGGGTGAGCCAGGGCTGGTTAAAACGTGTCATTTTTTCAGCGGCGGCCAGATCAACTACAACTTCGGCATGTGGATGGTTTTGAATATACGTAGCCGGTATGGCATCCGTTATTTTACCTTCCAGCATTTGTTTCACTACCTGGGCCTTGGCCATGCCCCAGGCCATCAAAATTACTTTACGCGCTTTCATAATGGTATTTACGCCCATGGTAATTGCACGTCGGGGCACATTTTCTTCGCCTCCAAAGGCCTCGGCAGCGTCCATGCGCGTCATCCGATCAAGCGTGATCATTCGGGTGACCGTCCGGTCGTTTGAGCCGGGCTCATTAAACCCGATATGGCCCGTACGACCGATACCCAATATCTGCACATCAATACCGCCTGCCTTTTTTATTTTTTTCTCATAATTAATGCAGTGAGCAGGCACTTCATCCAGTGGCAAAGTACCATCAGGTATGTTTATATTGTCTTTGTCTATATCTATATGATCAAATAGATTTTCATTCATAAACCGCACATAACTTTGTATCGCGTCCGGTTTCATGGGGTAATACTCATCCAGGTTGAAGGTAATCACATCCTTAAAACTCAATCCCTCCTCTTTGTGGAGTCTGATTAGTTCTTCATATACTTTGGTAGGTGTAGATCCTGTTGCCAATCCCAACACCGCTTTTTTCCCTTCATTGTTGCGCTTTCTTATGATATCGGCAATATTCTGCGCCACATACACCGATGCCACCATCGGATCATCAAAAATCTTTGTATTTACCCGTTCAAAATTCACGTTTTGTCCAGCCATTATTCTATTCGGTTTTACACTCATTTTATTAAGGATACAAACATACAAAATCCGGGGACAATGATACAATGGTTCAATAAGCAATTATTCAATGATATAACGGAAATCCTGTGCCGACACTGATTACAAAGCGGTATTTTTCCGCAGATCTATAGCTGCCATGCCAGGTCGAATCAGGCCAACCCGGATTATTCACGGGCTATCTCCATGAATAATCCGGCCAAAGGCACAATACAGGATCGTGAATTTAGATTTTCCAGCTATGTGGCTAATAAAATCCTTGTAACTTTGTCGCGCTATTGTAATTTATAATCTCTAAAGCCATTTTTGCATTTTATTTTTAACGCCCGCCAAATACAGTGGAATGAAAAAATTTGAAAAATATCCGGTATTACTGACCAACTCCCTTACAAATAAGAAGGAACCTTTTGAACCCGTAAATCCCGGTCTGGTAGGCATGTATGTATGTGGCCCTACTGTCTACTCCGATGTGCATCTGGGCAATATCCGTACTTTTCTCACCTTCGACATTATTTACCGGTACCTGAAATATCTGGGGTATAAGGTAAGGTACGTACGAAACATCACTGATGTGGGGCATTTGGTGGGCGATGCAGATGAAGGAGAAGACAAAATATCAAAAAAAGCAAGGCTCGAACAGGTGGAACCCATGGAAATTGTTCAGAAATACACGGTCGATTTCCATCAGGTTTCTGAAGTCTTCAATATATTACCTCCTTCCATTGAGCCCTCAGCCATCGGGCACATCATCGAACAGATTGAACATACCCAGGCCCTGCTTAATAAAGGACTGGCCTATTTGGTCAACGGTTCTGTATATTTTGACGTAAAAAAATACTCAGAAACATATCATTACGGTGAACTTTCGGGCAGGAACATTGAAGAACTACGTGAAAGCGGTCGTTCACTGGACAGCCAGGATGAAAAGCGCGATAAAGTTGACTTTGCCTTATGGAAAAAGGCTTCTCCTGAACATATTATGCGCTGGAACTCACCCTGGGGTGAGGGGTTTCCCGGGTGGCACCTGGAATGTACCGTCATGAGCACCAAATACCTGGGCAAGACCTTCGACATCCACGGTGGTGGCATGGATCTTAAGTTTCCACACCATGAGTGTGAAATCGCCCAATCGAAGGGAGTCACCGGGGAACAACCGGTAAAGTATTGGGTGCATTCCAATATGCTTACGGTTAACGGTCAGAAAATGAGTAAATCATTGGGCAATTCTTTCCTGCCCCGTGAACTTTTTGAAGGGGATCACCCG
>JAOUKJ010000537.1 GCA_029882675.1 Cyclobacteriaceae bacterium | reverse complement strand
TGGGAATCACGGTCATATCAAATTCCCTCTCCAGCCGTTCCTGAATGATTTCCATATGCAACATGCCTAAGAAGCCACAGCGAAAGCCAAAGCCCAGGGCAGCCGAAGTTTCCGGTTCCCAAACCAGCGAGGCGTCATTAAGCTGAAGCTTTTCCATAGACGCACGCAGTTCTTCAAATTCGCTCGTTTCTACCGGATATATCCCGGCAAACACCATGGGTTTTACATTTTCAAAACCTTTGACCGCCTGTCCACAGGGCCTTTTGATGTGTGTAATGGTATCACCCACTTTCACTTCCCGGGCTACTTTTATACCGGATATCAGATAGCCAACGTTGCCGGCACTGATGGTCTCCTTAGGTAACTGCTTTAACTTCAACACCCCAATCTCATCAGCGCCATACGTCTTGCTGGTGCTCATGAATTTAACAATGTCTCCTTTGTTCATGGCTCCGTTAAACACCCTGAAGTAGACCTCTATGCCTCGAAACGGATTAAATACCGAATCAAAAATCATGGCTTGCAGGGGGGCTTCAGGATCACCTTTTGGATGAGGAACCCGTTGAATTATGGCATGCAATATTTCATTGATGCCAGTACCTTCTTTGGCACTTGCCCTGATTATATCTTCCCGGGCACAGCCAATCAGTTCTACGATCTGGTCTGTAACTTCTTCAGGACTGGCGCTGGGCAGGTCAATTTTATTCATTACAGGGATGATTTCCAGATCGTGCTCCAGGGCGAGGTAAAGATTGGAAATGGTCTGAGCTTCGATGCCCTGAGCGGCATCCACAATAAGCAGCGCCCCTTCACAAGCCGCAATGGAACGGGATACTTCATATGAAAAGTCAACATGACCAGGTGTATCTATGAGGTTCAGAACATATTTCTCTCCTTCATATTCATAGTCCATTTGTATCGCATGACTCTTAATGGTAATGCCTCTTTCACGTTCCAGATCCATGTCGTCCAGCAACTGTTGCTGCATATCCCGGCCTGTCACCGTGCCGGTAAATTCAAGTAACCGGTCTGCCAAAGTGCTCTTACCGTGATCGATGTGGGCAATAATGCAAAAATTGCGTATTTTTTCCATTCAGTTTTTTTCAGAATGCAAAAGTAGACAAAAAATAGTGTTTGTGCGTACTATGAGAAGGTAGTATTGATAATTTTGGGGCTGGGGGGAGCAAAAAAGAAAATAGAAAAGGGGCAGACCAACGATTTGTTTATTATTTTTGTTTAAACATTAACAAAGTAATCTGAAATGAACTTTCTTGCTCACCTATATTTGTCAGGCACAAACCCGGAAGTCCGGGTGGGAAATTTTATGGGCGATTTCGTGAAAGGACAGAATTTTTCAGCGTTCTCTTCAGATATTATCAAGGGAATAAAGTTGCATCGTACCATTGATGATTTCACGGACTCTCATGCTGTTGTGGCCAGGAGTAAGAACAGGATAAAGCACAAATACAGGCACTATTCAGGAGTGATAATTGATATTTTTTATGACCATTTCCTGGCCTTTAACTGGGAAAAATATTCAGAAAACAGTTTAAATGCCTTTGCTGATGATTGCTATGCATTGGTTGAGGATCATATCGATGTTTTGCCGGGAAGGGCAAGAAAGGTATTTCCTTACATGGTTCAAAACAACTGGCTGGTGGGGTATGCTTCGCTCTCCGGTATAAAAAGCACACTTCACGGTATGGCCAGACGGACACCCTTTGAGTCAAATATGGAACATTCAATACATGATTTGGAAGAAAATTATCACGATTTTCAAGAAGATTTTTTTGATTTTTTTCCTGATATCATCAAACATACTTCTCAATTTTTGAAAAATAAGCAAAATAGCTAAAAGGTATTTCCTGCTTATACTATTTTTGCGACATGATACAGCCACCGGAATATGAAAACAGCCCTGAACTCAGTGGGAAGTACCTGGGAGGAATCACCAAAGATTTTATCGTTGTGTCCGCCAACCTAAAGGAGGCATCCTATCAGATTAGAAAAAGAGGATATAGCGATTATCCCATCTTTCCCATATGCAGAGTAGATCAGCCAATCGGGCAGCTGCTGATAGCGAAATCTGATTTTGATTTGTCCTGGGATATCTATGCAACCTATCTCAATGAGTTTGTTGAGCGGGAAATCATAGATATAGACCGGTTAGATGACTTCACAAAAGCTTATAAGGATCCCGATGAGTTTTGTTGTCTCTTTGTAATTGACGGAGCTTTTACTTCTTTTGTGTATATCCCTTACCCTGAGGACGACTAGAAAACGATTGGTTGAAATAATGCCATAAATTGGCGAAGTGAAAAAATGTGCTAAGGATACTCCCCATGTTTTGTTTTTGGTCTCCGCTAAACGACTTCTTCCAGTAATGTCCTGAAAGCCAGGTGCTTATTCAGATACCTTTGGCGGTGCAGCTCGACCAGGGCCGGGCCGTCTTCATTCAGGTATCGCACGACATGATCCAGTGTGTCGGCAAAATATTGGATGGAATAGGAGACACTGTCTTCACTTTCTTCACTTATAACTTTGAAGATCTTATAACGAACAAAAAAACCGGTATCCATTACCCGGGGAATGTATTCAGAAAGCATCCAGTGAAGCCATTCCTGTTCTATGTCCTGGTCGATACCCACAGTTACATTGTAAAGAATCATTTTATGATGAGATAATTGATGGAATTAACGAACAAAAAAACCTGCCGCCTGTTATTGTAGGCAAAGATTCAAAGATATAATTTTAAAACAAAACAATTATGGCGGGAGTGCTGATGTTTAGTATCTTTATCGGAAGACAGCCCTCACTCTTCCGACTTCTGTCCTCAAAGCACCTGTACATGAAAAATATATTTCTTGTATTAATCAGTATTATTCCAGCATTATCCTTTGCCCAGGAAGGAGTGATAAAAGGACGCATATTTAATCCGTTAAGCAATGAGTCCATCCCCTTTGCTACGGTGGCCATTCAGGGGACATCTAATGGGGCAGTGGCTGATATGGAAGGAATATACGAGTTGAATGGACTTGTTCCTGGCCTTTATAATCTGGAAGCGGCATCGGTAGGATTTGAAGGTCGTCTGCTCACTGAAATACAGGTGACCAATGCACGCCCTGCGATTGTTGATATTGCGTTGAAGGAGTCAGCTACACGACT
>JAOUKJ010000538.1 GCA_029882675.1 Cyclobacteriaceae bacterium | reverse complement strand
TGTGAAAGTTTACTGGAACGGGATTCCGTTTACTGAGCCAGGGGGAAGTACCTCTTTCAACTTCTTCGATCCCATAAACTTCGGTCAGGTCGAGGTGGTCAGGGGGCCGGCATCGAGCTCCTATGGCGCTGGAAATGGAGGAGTCCTCAATATAAAAAGTATGAAGCCCGGACTGGAAGAAAATTCGGCAGAGGTCGGAATGATGGCCGGTTCATTTGGTTTGTGGCGACAAACAGCATCGGTAAAATTACGCAATGGGGGGAGTCAGTCTGTAATTAACTATGCCCACCAAAAAACCGAGGGTTACAGGGATCATACCAATTTTGACCGGCATGTTTTTGAATACAGTGGCAAATTCCATATCAATGACAAGCAGCGTATTTCTGCGAACCTGCTCTATACTGATCTTTTTTATCAAATACCCGGTGGGCTGAACAAGGCCCAATATGATACGCTGCCTACACAGGCCCGTCCAGGCACAAAATGGACGATGGGTAGTGTGGAATCGAATGCCTCTGTTTCGGTAAAAAACCTGTTGCTGGGAGTGTCTCATCAGTATGCTATTACTGACAATTTTCAGAATACCACCACGATTTATTCCATGAACAGTGATTTTAAGGCCCCTTTTCTTTTTGACTACAAGCGCGACGCCCATCAGGGGGCAGGAGGCAGGACAAGCTTTTCGCTGGACAAGGAGCTGGGTAGTAACTTACTCAAGCTGGCATGGGGTGGGGAATATCAGCACCAGTTAACTTCTGCGCGTAATTATGGAAATAATAGTGGGGTGCCTGATACTTTAAACTTTGAAGATGAAGTACGGATGAGTCAGGGGTTGGCATTTTTACATGCCGGTCTCGAACTGGAAGGGGGCATTTCACTGGATGCCGGGCTGAGCTATAATAACATCAACTACGATATTTATCGTTTATATGATGCTGAATTGGATACCAGTTTTCAACTGGCCCGTAATTGGAGCCCGGTTTGGGCACCTCGTATTAGTGTAAATTACCGGATAAATGATCAACATTCCGTGTACGGTGCGTTGGGTTATGGTTTTTCACCGCCTACCCTGGACGAAGTAAGAACCAATGAAGGTTCCATCAATACTGATCTGGATCCGGAGGTGGGATTGAATTACGAACTGGGATGGCGTAGCAGTTTGCTGGATCGGAAGCTCGACCTTGATCTGGTGGCTTTTTACTATCAGTTAAAAAACACTATAGTTGATTATGTGAGTCCCCGTGGGACGGATTTGTTTAGGAATGCAGGGAGCACCAAGCAATTAGGAGTGGAGTGGCTTGGTTCCTATAAAGTATTGGAAAATGCAGGGGGTTTTATTCCTTCGCTAAAAGTACAGGGCGCATATACATATCATTACTTTAATTTTAACGAATACATAATCAATACTGATGATTTTTCCGGATTACCCATGCCGGGGATAGCGCCTCATACTTTTTCAGGCAAATTGGATGCTAAATCTAAAGGTGGTCTTTATGCGACCCTGACGTGGATATACAAAGACAAGATTCCATTGAACAATGAAAATACTGATTTTGCTGACAATTATAATCTGGTGTTGGTAAAAGCAGGGATAGCGGGATCGCTGGGAAAGAATATGTCAGGAGATTTTTATGCGGGAGTCAATAACTTGTTCAATGAAAAATACAGTCTGGGCAATGATCTTAATCCTTTTGGGGGAAGGTATTACCAGCCGTCACCTGTCCGGAATTTTTACATAGGAGCAAAGCTGACATTTGGCAGATAGGTTGTAATTAACTCATTTTTGCCAATTGAGAAAAAGTGTCCAGAAGTTCATTTCTGTCCCAGGGTTTTTGGAGAATTTTATGAATTACTCCATTGCTGACCTGATTCTCGAATTGATCCAGGTTTACATTGCCGGTGAGTAATACCCGGGCTTTATCTGAGTATACTTCATGTACTTTTTCCAGAAAAGTCACCCCGTCCATCCCTGGCATCTTGTAATCGGAGACAACAATATCAACATTCTCCTTCGTGAGTAAGGCAAGGCCATCCTCACCGTTCAAAGCCACATGAACATTTAATTTTTTGTAAAAATTAAATACAAAGACATCAAGATTGTCTTGTTCATCGTCTACGTATAATACACTAATCATGTTATTCTCTTTTAGTTCATCTTTCAATTATTGAAAATATTAATGCGAGTGACCTTTGTTTTGTCTTAAAGGTAAGACAATATTAAATGTTGTCCACATATCATCATCTGTGCTATTTGTTTTTTGCATTGATTCACACGACATTGTTCCGTTATGTTCCTGTATGATAGAATATGATAATGACAGTCCGAGCCCGGTTCCTTTTCCAACGGGTTTTGTCGTGAAGAAAGGTTCAAAAATATTCTTTTTTATTTCATTATTTATTCCTATCCCATTATCTGATATGGATATGGCTATCGAATTTTTGTCAGGGGTCAACTTGGTGCGAATGACTATTTTGCCTGAAAAATTAGTTTCGGCTAATTTGTCCTGAATAGCGTGAGAGCTATTGGTAATCAGGTTACTGAAAACCTGATTTAATTTTCCCGGATTACATTCAAGGAGCGGGATGTCCCCGTAATGCTTTTCAACAACAGCGATTGTTTTATAAATATTATTAAGCACGATGAGTGTGGCATCTATGTTTTGGTGGATGTCCACTTTTACTATTTCATCTTCTCTGGAGCGCGTAAACACCTGAAGCCCCTTAATGATATCGAGTGTGCGATTTACGCCATTATCTATGTTGCCTACCAGGCGATTGAACATATTCACCTGCTGAATTGTTCTGGATTTCTCTTTTTCTGCAAGGTCGGTTTGTTCCACCTGAAGCTTGAATTCTTCAGCAAGATCCTTTACGATTTCTTTGAGCGCTTCAACCCCTCCCTTAATGAAATTCATTGGATTGTTGATCTCATGAGCTATGCCGGCCATTAAGCCTCCAAGTGAGGCTAATTTTTCATTGATGATCAACTGTGATTGCGTTTGTTTTAATTTTTCATTATAAACCTCCAATTCAAAAAGTGCATGTTCCATGGCGGATTCGGCCTTTTTCTGTTCAGAGATGTCATGTGCGATACCCGTAATATAGGCAATTTCGCCTTTATTGTTTCTCACTACCGAAACAATCCAGTTGATCCAAATTTTACTT
>JAOUKJ010000536.1 GCA_029882675.1 Cyclobacteriaceae bacterium | reverse complement strand
GTTTAAACATTCGGGAGAAACCAGGCTTATCCGTGTTGTGGCACTAAAAGGGGGGTTCCCCTTTTATGGTGAAGTTCAAACAAGGCCGGAAGGCGTATTCCCTGCTATTAAAGAAGGCCCATTTGCGATTATGGACGAAAACCTGGCCAGCCGACACAGCATCAGTAATAATGATACGCTCAAAATAGGAAAAATGGACTTTATCATGGCTGGTGAAGTACTGAAAATACCGGGAGGAAGTGCCATGTCGTCTACTTTTACGCCTTCCATATATATATCCATGGATTACCTGGATTCCACCGGACTCCTGCAATATGGTAGCAGGGTCAATTATAAAAATTATTTTAAGGCCGCTTCAATCGAGGAAGTAGAGCAGGTGACTTCAATACTTGAGCCTGAACTTAAAAAATTTGGTCACAGGTATGAAACGGTAGATCGCCGAAAAGAAAGGCTGGGTGAGGGATTCAGCAATCTTTATAAATTTTTCAACCTGTTGGCTTTTGTCGCTTTGGTTCTCGGATGTATTGGTATTGCCAGTTCGGTGCATATATATGCCCGGGAGAAGAGACAATCAGTGGCCGTATTACGTTGTCTGGGTTCTTCAGGCTGGCAGGCTTTTAATATTTACTTTATTCAAACCGTTGTTACAGGAATAGTGGGTAGCCTAATCGGTGTTTTGGTGGGCATTATGATCCAATATGGATTGCCTGCCATGCTCAACCAGTTTCTGCCCATGGATATCCGGCTACGACTGGCCTGGTCAGCCATCGGTGAGGGATTGTTACTGGGGCTGGTTATCTCCGTATTGTTTTCTATTTTGCCGCTGGTGTCTGTTCGTTTTGTGCCACCCTTGAGTGTGCTGAGGACTAATTTTAAACCATTGAAAAAATGGTCAAAAACCGGTGTTACCGTCGTTGTTTTAGCCGCCTTATTCCCTTTGTTGTTTGCCACCTACCAGGCTGAAGACCTGTTAACAGGTGTGTATTTTTTCGTTGGATTGGGATTGGCCTTCCTTTTACTTTTGGGCGTAGCGCGATTAATTATGTTTTTGGTGGGTAAATATTTCCCCCGGAAGGCAGGTTTCATCTGGCGTCATGGATTATCGAATCTTTTCCGCCCGAATAACCAGACCGCAGTCATGGTCATCGTAATCGGTTTGGGCGCTTTTCTGGTGGCCACCCTGCATATTGTCCAGACCAGCTTACTTAATCAGGTGGAGTTTGTGGGGGAAGAAAACCAATCCAATACCATCCTTTTTGATATTCAGAAACATCAGGTCGAGGACGTTAAAAAGCTTACGGAAGAAAATGGCCTTCCGATAAAGCAGTTTGTCCCGATCGTAACGTGCCGTATAGCGAGTATCAATGGCAAGACCGTTAGGGATATTCAGAATGATACCACCGATGCGATATCCAATTGGGCTATTACACGTGAATACAGGGTTACTTACCGGGATTCACTGCACCATGCAGAGCAATTGCTGGAAGGGAAAATACACCGAAAAGTAACTTCCGGATCAACTGATTCTGTTTTTGTAACCATTTCGCAAGGCATGCAGGAAAACCTGGAGGTAAACATAGGAGATACTGTCGTATTTGATGTGCAGGGCTTTCCGATTACAACGTATATAGGGGGTATCAGGGAAGTGGAATGGCCAAAAGATCCGCCCAATTTTATTTTCGTGTTTCCTACTGGTGTGCTGGAGGAAGCTCCGCAAATATATGTCCTCACCACGCGGGTTGATGAAAAAAACGTGGCCGATAAGTATTCCCGTGAACTCGTTGCCCTGTTTCCAAACATTTCTCTTATTGACCTGCGGCTAATTCTTAGTACAATCAATGATTTCTTTGATAAAGTGGCTTTTGTGATCCGGTTTATGGCCTTGTTTAGTATCATTACCGGATTGATCGTGTTGGCTGGTGCGGTGCGTAACAGCAAGTATGCCCGGCTAAAAGAAAATGTCTTGCTGCGAACCATTGGCGCAGCGAAAAAGCAAATTTTGGGAATCACCCTTGTTGAGTACGGGTACCTTGGGGTATTTGCCGGTTTTGCCGGTGTTCTCCTTTCCCTAATTTCCGGTTTTGTGTTGTCTTTCTTCTTTTTTGATATTATCTTTTTCCCTGATTTATTGGGTCTTTTGATCATTTGGATTGGTGTAGTGATCTTAACCGTGTTGGTAGGCTGGCTAAATACCCGTAATATCTTTGACCGGTCACCACTGGAGGTTTTACGAAAAGAGGCCTTATGATTTATGACATTAAAACTCTTCTGCTTTTTATTTTAGTCACTTTTTTTGTGATAGTGGACGGTTATGGCAGAAAAACCGAAGGGGAAGCAGGTCTGGTCTTTATTGAAAATAAAGGACAGCACCCCGAACAGGTGCTTTTTTCGGCTAACATTCCCGGAGGCTCAATTTTTCTGGAAAAAAGCCGGATTGTTTTTAATGTATGTCAGCCTGCAACAGATACTCCCTATGTTTTGCACAAAGCCCTGCCCAAAGGAGAGCAGATGAATTGCCATGCTTTTGCTATTTCATTCAACAACCTGAACGGACAGGTGGCCACCATGCCAGAGGGTCAGGTACCTACCAGGTACAATTATATCAGGGGACAAAGAAAAAATTGGGTGGCTAACGCCAGGGGTTACCGCAGTGTGTTATTGAAAAATGAAAAGGTAAGTATAAGGATTTATTCCTCCGGTTTAAATCTGAAATATGATATCATTTCTTCCCCGGAAGAAATGAAAAGGTTGCATACCTCTTATGAGGGCTTTGATCAAATGAGTACCAGGCATGGAAACCTCATTCTTCAAACTTCAATCGGCGAAATGATGGAAGATATTCCCTGGGCCTATCAGGGGAAAAATGAAACAGATAATTCCGTGCGCTGCAGCTACCGGCTGGAGGATAACAGGGTATACTATCATATTGAAAGTGCTTTGAAACCCATGGTGCCTGTAACGATCGATCCAATACTTATTTTTTCCACTTTTTCAGGATCAACGGAAGACAACTGGGGCAATACCGCCACGCCAGACAATCAGGGAAATTTGATTTCGGCGGGAATTACAGCGGCTGAAGTGGGTAAATCATATCCTACCACCCTCGGCGCTTATCAACAGGTGAACAAGGGTAACTGGGACATCGGTATTATTAAGTATGACTCGCTTG
>JAOUKJ010000068.1 GCA_029882675.1 Cyclobacteriaceae bacterium | reverse complement strand
CATTGGGACATATTTTGTTATTATTGAAGATGAAGTGAGTAAATGCCAGGTAATACAAACGGTAGTAATCGCTGATGAGGGCTCAGTCATGGTGGTCGTGCCAACATCCAATCCCGGGTGTGGAAGCATTACTGTAAATGTGGATATACAGGATGGTACCTATGTGGGAACATCGGGTTTCAACTATACGCTCACGAATATAGCTGATGGTACTTTGACAAGCGGTAATGTGCTTGCCGAACCTTTCGATACCTCTCCGGTACCACCCGGCAATTATACCCTTCAACTGGAAGATATAGCCAGTACCTGTATTCAGCTTACAGGCCCCTTTGCGGTGACAGAGTCGCCACAGGCTACCCTCTCAGTAACAACTGATGAGTGTGCTGTTCCGGTGACCATCACTGCGTCTTCAAATGCTGCGAATGCGCAGTTTACCTGGACAGGGCCCGGTGGTTTTTCAGCCACAGGGAAGACCGTAAATCCTTCGGTTACCGGCGATTATATCGTGACTATTGATGACCTTTCCGGGGCTACCTGCCCCAATACATTAACTGAAAATGTAGTGGTGAATAATTTCACACCGGAGATAATACTCACAGGGGATCCCTGCTCTGGACAATTGATGCTGGAGGCCAGCCCTGCTACGGGTAATTATTCCTACCTGTGGTCAGGGCCACAAACCGGAGGCCAGCTTTTACTGGTGACTTCTGCTACTTCAGGCACCTATAATTTAAAAGTGCGGGATCAGAACACGGGATGTGTTCGTGATGCAGCGCCTGTGGATGCTTTTACCGTTGATCCGGTGTCAGTAAGTTTGTCTTCCACATTGGCCTGTGATGATGGGAATCCATTTACACTTACCGCTACGGCAGAACCAGTGGGAGTCGACTTAAAGTGGTATAAAGATGGTGGTTTGGTGTCAGATTCAACAAACACCACTTTTAGCAGTATACCCGGGGGGCTTTTTAGGGTGGAGGCCTCATCACAGGCAGGGGAGGTAGTATGTAGTGATGCCGCAGAAATGCTCATTACCCTGGCTCCGTACAGCAAGCCTGACCTCCCCAACCGAGTGGCCATTTGTGATGATCCGGATAATCCTGATCCCGCAACATCAGAAATTACTTTCGATCCTGGCAGTATTTTTGTTGATTTCCTATGGAAGCAAGATGGGTTGGAAGTAAGCACTGATCAGATATATACAGCAAGCCAGGCTGCATTATATACAGTTGACTTGTTAAATGCCTATGGATGTCCTGCAGCAGATACGGTGGAAGTGGTGAGGGAATGTGACCCTATACTCAATATACCGAATGCCTTTAGCCCCAATGGCAATGGTCAAAATGAAGAATTCTTTATTTATACTATTTTTGTGGCTGATGAATTTGAAGTATCTGTTTTCAATCGCTGGGGAGAATTGGTGTTTTTATCCAATGATAAGGATTTCAGATGGAACGGAGGCTATAATAATGACATAGGAAATCCGTTGCCTGGAGGAACATATGTTTATGTGATGAAATATTCCAGTATATATCAGCTCGAAAGGGGAGTTCAGGAATTACGTGGTGGAGTGGTTTTACTGAGATAAACCTATTTATTTTTTAATATTAATATTTATAAACAATGAGAATTATATTACCTGCATTATTATGTGTTTTTTTGGTCGGGACGGCCATGAAAGCAGAAGATCAGCTTATTAAAACAGCTTTGAGAGTGACTGTTCTGGATGACAGTGGTAACATTACGGAAGGAGCTGAAGTACAGCTTTATAAATCAGAAGAAGACTATAAAAAAGAAGTCAATCCGGTAACCGATAAGCTGATCACCAATGAAAAAGGTCAGGTCTATTTTAAGGAACTTGAGCCCAGGGTTTATTATATTCTGGCCACAAAGGGTGATATGAACAACTGGAGTGGAGGTGTTCAAACGGATAAGCTGAAGGAGAAAAAAGTAAATAAAATCAATATTATTATTGAATAAGGCAAAAAAGAAATCCCGCCTTTTGGGCGGGATCTCTTTACTAAAACACTTAAAACCATGAAGACTGACTGAAATTGCTTATCAGTAATCTTTGATACAAAGGTAATGCACAAGTGCATTTCCAAAAACCCAAAACAGGGTAAATTATAAGATGTGTAAGATTTTTTATAATATGTGAATTAAATGGATATTGGAGGGGATATTCACTATGCAGCAGACTTGTTAAAGAAGGGGGAGGTAGTGGCTATCCCAACGGAGACGGTGTATGGTCTGGCAGCTAATGCCCATGATTCTATGGCCGTTACACATATTTTCAAAATAAAAGAACGTCCTTTTTTTGATCCGCTGATTGTACATACGTGGTCTATTGAAACGGCGGCAAGGTATGTTTTGGATTTTCCTGATGTCGCCATGAAGCTTGCCAGGGCTTTCTGGCCCGGACCATTGACATTAATTTTACCAAAAAAGGATCTTATTCCTGATATTGTTACTTCAGGTTTGGATACCGTAGGCCTTCGTATTCCAGATCATCCCCTCACCTTAGCCTTACTGAAACTGACTGATTTGCCCCTGGCTGCCCCCAGTGCCAACCCGTTCGGCTATGTGAGCCCCACCACTCCCCGGCATGTTGCAGACCAACTATCCGGCAAGATTGATTATATCCTGGATGGCGGGCCTTGCCGGGTAGGCCTGGAGTCAACGATTGTTGGATTTGAGGAAGATATACCCATCGTCTACCGGTTGGGGGGAATCACTGTTGAAAAGATAGAAAAGGTAATCGGAAAAGTAGTGATCAGGTCTCATTCTACCTCCAATCCGAAAGCGCCGGGGATGCTCAAGAGTCATTATGCACCCAAAGTACCCTTGTTGTTCGGGGACATTAGTGAACTACTGCCCCAACATTCCGGTAAAAAGGTCGCCTTGTTAACGTTCAGGGAAATGAGCGGTTTGGCGGGTGTGAAAAATATTGCCCTGAGTCCGGCGGGAAACCTGGAGGAGGCCGCACAAAACTTGTTTAGAGTATTGAGATCTTTTGATCACGCTGATATTGACCTGGTCTTGGCCGCCCCTTTCCCCGACCATGGTCTGGGACGGGCCATTAATGATAAATTAAGACGAGCCGCTGCTCTTTGAGTTGAGTGTTGTTTTTCTCCCCATTGGTGGGTAGTTTTGCTTTCCTTCCAAATAATAAATTATTATTAAGCGCAGAGTGATTATGAAAACAATTGATGATATTAACTTTAAAGGGCTGAAGGCCCTTGTACGGGTGGATTTTAATGTACCCCTGGATGAAAATTCAAATATTACAGACCTGACACGTATTAAGGCGGCCGAACCTACTATTAATAAGATTTTAAAGGACGGTGGGGCTGTAATACTCATGTCACACCTCGGCCGACCAAAAGATGGGCCTGAGGAAAAATCTTCTTTAAAACATCTGCTGCAGGAGTTGTCTGGCCGGTTCGACAGGCAAGTGTTATTTGCGCTGGATTGTGTGGGTGAAGATGCACGGGAAAAGGCCGATGCACTGTTGCCCGGCGAAATTCTTTTGTTGGAAAATTTACGCTTCCATAAAGAAGAAACAAAAGGGGATGAGGCCTTCTCCAGGATGTTGTCTGAGCTGGGGGATGTGTATGTCAATGATGCCTTTGGTACTGCCCACAGGGCGCATGCCTCAACAGCTATTGTTGCCCAATTTTTTGATCAAAAGGTTTGTGGCTATGTTATGGCCGCAGAATTAAAGAATGCCCAGCGGGTATTGGGTGAAGGTGAAAAACCACTTACAGCCATTATGGGTGGTGCCAAGATCTCTGATAAAATACTGATCATTGAAAAACTGCTGGACAGCGTTGATAACCTGATCATAGGCGGTGGAATGTCTTATACTTTTTCGAAAGCACAAGGAGGTAATATTGGCAATTCATTGCTTGAAGCTGACAAACTCGATCTCGCACTGCAAATAATGGAAAAAGCCAAAGCGAAAAATGTAAACCTGCTGCTCCCCATGGATACTGTACAGGCCGATGATTTTAATAGTGAGGCCAATACAAAAATAGTGAAGGCAGGTAATATTGATGATGATTGGGAAGGACTGGACATAGGCCCTGAAACAGTAAAGTATTTTTCTGAAGTGATCGAAAGATCAAGGACGATATTGTGGAACGGCCCGATGGGTGTTTTTGAATTTCCACGTTTTGCCGTAGGTACTGTGGCCATAGCTGAGGCCGTTGTGAAAGCAACCCAAAAAGGAGGATTCTCCCTGATAGGTGGTGGTGATTCTGCTTCGGCAATCAACAACCTGGGGTATGGTGATAAGGTGTCTTATGTGTCTACCGGCGGTGGAGCATTGCTGGAGTATATGGAGGGAAAGGTATTACCCGGGGTGAAAGCACTCGAGGATTGATTTTTTAATATAATTAAAACAGCAGCCTATGTTTGACAAAGAAATATATGTTTCCCGGAGGGAAGCATTAAAAAAAAGTGTAGGAAGTGGATTGTTGCTCTTTCCCGGAAATAATGAAAGTAGTATCAATTATGTTGATAATGCATATTATTTTCGGCAGGACAGTACCTTTCTTTACTTCTTCGGCCATAGCAAACCGGGGCTGGCTGCTGTTATTGATGTCGATAATGATGAGGAAATATTTTATGGTGATGACCTGACAATAGACGATGTCATTTGGACAGGGCCGATGCCTACAGTGAATGAATTGGCTGAAGAGGTGGGCGTTGGATTGTCAGGTTCCTTGAGTAGCTTGAAAAATCAATTATCAAAAGCCATTAAATCAGGCCGGCAGGTACATCTTTTGCCCCCCTACCGGCCCGATCATTATATTGTATTGTCGGGATGGATGGATGTGGCTGTCAAAGAGGTTGATGATTATATCTCTTTGAAATTTATTCAGGGTGTCCTTGCGCTGCGGAGTATCAAGACAGATCCTGAAATCGCTGAAATGCACCTGGCTGCCGACATTACCGGGCGTATGCACACAACAGCCATTAAAGGGGCCAGACCCGGAATGATTGAATATGAGCTCACTGGCAAAATTACAGGTGTTGCAATGAGTGGAGGGGGTAACCTTTCCTTTCCGGTGATATTAACCGTGGATGGACAGACCTTGCATAACCATTACCATGGCAATACAATGAAAGAAGGTGATCTGTTGCTGGTGGATTGTGGCGCAGAGAATGGGATGGGGTATGCCGGTGATATGACCAGAACCATTCCGGTAAGTGGCAGGTTTGATCAACGGCAAAAGGAGATTTATCAAATTGTTCTGAGTGCTCAGGAACATGCAATCAGTATGCTGAGGCCCGGTATATCGTATGCTGAGGTGAATATGCTTTCACTGAAGACTATAGCCACTGGCCTGAACGATCTTGGTTTAATGAAGGGTGATCCCGAAGAAGCTGCAAGGTTAGGGGCTGTGGCATTGTTTATGCCGCACGGCGTAGGTCATATGATTGGACTGGATGTGCATGATATGGAAAATCTGGGCGAAGACCTGGTAGGTTATGATGCTTCCTTTAAGCGTTCTGACATCTTTGGCTTAAGATCCCTGCGGTTGGGAAAAAGACTGGAAGCCGGCTTTGCCGTGACTGTAGAGCCGGGTGTTTATTTTATTCCGGATCTCATTAATAAATGGAAAAGTGAGCAGAAATTTTCAGCCTTTATAAACTATGAACAGCTGAAAAAATATCATGATTTTGGGGGTGTCAGAATTGAAGATGACTACCTGATTAATGCTGAAGGGGCTACATTACTTGGGAAACCGGTGCCTAAAACAATCGCGGAAATTGAAGGACTAAAACAGGAAAAGTGACATGGCGTATCAGATTGTCGTCTTGGATG
Organism: Cyclobacteriaceae bacterium; assembly: GCA_029882675.1. Lineage (GTDB taxonomy): Bacteria > Bacteroidota > Bacteroidia > Cytophagales > Cyclobacteriaceae > JAOUKJ01. Next base: position 6,673 of record JAOUKJ010000068.1, on the reverse strand, counting down.
GATATACGGTCAATCCCGGTGACCTGAGTTGGGAGGGGCTGAAAAGGCTGGGCAGGGTGACCATCTATGACCGCACTTCACCGGAGCAAGTATTTGAACGGGCAAAGAACGCTGATATTCTCCTGACCAATAAGACGGTGGTCAACGCAGGATTAATACGTAAACTTACACAACTGAAATATATTGGGGTCATTGCTACGGGTTTTAATATCGTTGATATTGACGCCGCGAACTCGGCGGATATTATCGTAACTAATGTGTCGGGTTATGGTGCTCCATCTGTGGCCCAACATACTTTTTCCCTGTTGCTTGAGCTTACCAACAGCGTCGGTTACTATACGCAAAGTGTAAAGGAGGGAGAATGGCATGCTTCGCAGGATTGGAGCTACTGGAAGGCGCCTATACACGAACTTGCGGGAAAAAGGATGGGTATCATCGGATTGGGGGCGATAGGCAGAAAAGTGGCTTCATTGGCCATCGCTTTTGATATGGAGGTCGTGGCCTCACATACCCATCCCGAAAGAGATCGGATGGATGGTGTGACCTTTTTGGATCTTGATGATGTTTTTAAAACAAGCGATGTGATTTCCCTGCATTGTCCACTCACGGCCTCCAATGCTGAGTTCGTTAATAAAAGGCGCCTGGCGCTCATGAAGCCGGGGGGCTTGCTCATCAATACGGCACGTGGCCAATTGATCAATCATAATGACTTGTATGAAGCGCTGGCCAGCAAGACACTGGCAGGAGCTGCACTCGATGTTTTTACAACAGAGCCCCCCCAAAGCGAACATCCGTTATTCTCGCTTGACCAATGTATTATTACGCCGCACCAGGCCTGGGCAGCCCTGGAGGCCCGGCAGAGACTGTTGGAGGGTGTCATCAATAATATCAGGGCCTTTATGTCAGGAACGCCTGTAAACGTGGTCAATAAACCATCCTTTCTAAAGGAAATGAAAAAGGATGCTTCACCAGGAAGCATCCCCAAGGTCAAAAACTCAAAATAAAATAGGCTTGAAAATTCACCTAATTTATAAGGCTAAATTAAGTGTTTTCTTTAATTTATCAAAATTGACATGGACTCCGGGTTAAAACACAGTGAGCCATTTTATCCGAGAAAATATAAAAGGGCTATTTTCTTAAAATAATATTGGAAATGTGTTCGAAAACGGTCAATTTTATTTGGTTTTCGGACACTGGATGGGTTAAAGAGGTAAAAAAGGCTGTTAATCAACTGTGGCATCATTTTTCGTACATTAAGGAAAGAAATATCTATGGAAGAAAAAAGTTTAGGTAAGATATTAATGATTGACGATGACGAAGATGTGCTTCTGGCAGCTAAACTGTTGCTTAAAAAGCATGCTCATCAGGTAATTATTGAGAAAAACCCAAAAAAGATACCCTTTTTACTTAACAACGATTCTTATGATGTTATTCTGCTGGATATGAATTTCAGTAAAGACATTACAAGTGGGAAAGAGGGCTTTTTTTGGTTGAACCAAATCCTGGAAAAGGATCCTGCAGCTGTTGTTATTCTTATCACAGCCTTTGGCGATGTTGAGATGGCGGTAAAAGCCTTGAAAGAGGGGGCAACAGATTTTGTGTTGAAACCATGGCAGAATGAAAAACTTTTAGCCACCATATCCACCGCTATTAAGCTAAAGAAATCGTACAACGAAGTAGACCGTTTGAAAAAGGCTAAAAAGCAGTTGGAAGAAGATATTAATCAGCCTTTTAAAAACATCATAGGCGAAAGCCAGGCCATGAAAGAGGTTTTTGAGCTCATTGAAAAAGTGGCAAAAACTGAAGCGAATATTTTAATACTAGGAGAAAACGGAACAGGTAAGGAATTAATTGCCAGGGCCATCCATAACCGCTCTGAGCGAAGTGAAAATGTTTTTGTAAATGTAGATATGGGCGCCATCACTGAGACACTTTTTGAAAGTGAATTGTTTGGTCATGTGAAAGGTGCCTTTACCGATGCCAAAGAAGATCGGGTAGGACGTTTTGAGATGGCCAATAGTGGAACATTATTTCTGGATGAAATAGGAAACCTCAGCCTTTCCATGCAATCTAAGTTAATGGCTGTGTTGCAAAATCGTGAAGTATTTCGCGTAGGCGCCAGTAAGGGTGCTCCTGTCGATATACGCCTGGTATCAGCTACTAATATGTCTATACATGCTATGGTAGGGGAGGGTGCTTTTCGGCAAGATCTTTTATATCGCATCAATACCGTTGAGATAAGGATACCCCCGTTACGTGACCGGATTTCGGATATACTTCTTATCGCAACACATTTCCTGAAGGTATATGCCCGGAAATACCGCAAAAATATAAGCCATATTGATGCCGATGGATTGAAAAAATTGCAGATGTATCACTGGCCAGGTAATGTACGGGAGTTGCAGCATGCTGTTGAAAGGGCAGTTATCATGACTGATGGTGATCATTTAGGCCCTAATGACTTCTTTTTTCTAAAACAGGGGGAAGAGCGTCTTGATGTTGAAAGCGGCATTTTAAACCTCGATGAACTGGAAAGAAAGGTGATCCGAAAGGCGATTAAAATCCATGATGGAAATATTTCAAAAGCGGCAAAAGACCTTGGACTTACCCGTGCATCCCTGTACAGAAGGTTAGGAAAGCATGACCTTTGAAAAAATAAAAGAAAATATCTGGATAAGGGTAGGTTTACTTACACTGACCCTCTTTCTGCTGACCAATACGTTTTATACCGGTTCCTTTGTGGTTGTCCAGCTTTTTTTTCTCATGGCGGCATTGTTTCAGGTTATTTCATTGGTGGGGTATATCAAAACATCCCTTGATCCATTAACTGATAAAAGGGCACCTGATGATATATCTTCTGCTTTAACCGGTGATCCTGAAGATGAGGAAAACCACTCCATACTTAATCATGATTTAGCAGGAGGGAGTAAGAAAGGGTACAAGCCAAAAAAAGAGAAAGAAGATGAATTTCAGTATTTAAAAAATATAGTCCATCATGTAGGTATTGGCCTGATTACCTTCAATGCCTCAGGGAAAGTGCAAATCATTAATACTGCAGCCAAAAACCTGTTGCGTATACGTAAGGTGGATAATATTGAAGAGCTACAGGAACTGAGCCGGACGCTGGTAGATAGTTTTTTCAGATTGCGAACAGGTGGCAGAGATCTGGTGAGGGTTGAAATAGGTGGGGAGATCATTCAACTGGCGGTATATGCCATACAATTGACTTTGCGCGGTGAAGAATTTAAACTGGTCTCACTACAGAATATTCAAAGTGAACTTGAGGAAAAGGAAATGGAAGCCTGGCAAAATCTGGTTAGGGTGCTTACACATGAAATCATGAATTCCATTACGCCCATCACTTCACTGGCAGCCACAATTGATGAGGATATATCACGACACGACTTCACAAATAAGGAAAATGTGCTTGTTCCGGCTGGTGAGGTAGAAGATATACAGATGGCCGTACAGACCATAAAGCGCAGAAGCCAGGGGCTTATCCGGTTTGTGCAGGATTTCAGAAACCTGGCACATATTCCTAAACCGAAGGTGTCATTGATAAAAGTGTCTACCTTGTTTCAGGAAATTCTTGTTTTGATGAAAAAGGAAATCAGTGACCATGGGGTGAAGGTGTCTGTGATTACCGATCCGGAAACCATCTGTATAAATGCAGATAAGGAGTTGATTACCCAGGTGCTGATTAATCTGGTGAAAAATGCCATCCAGGCTTTTGACGAGCACACCAATAAAATTATTGAACTTAAAGCATTTCCAGGTGAAAAAGGAAGGCCTGTAATTTCTGTGAGAGACAATGGAAGTGGTATTGATGAGGAAGCTTTGGAAAAAATATTCATACCTTTTTTTACCACTAAAAAGAGTGGATCGGGTATCGGACTTAGTTTATCACGACAAATCATGCGGCAACATCAGGGAATACTTGGTGTAAAATCAAAACCCGAAGAGGGGACGGAGTTTTTACTAAAATTCTGACATTTAATTCCGGAAATACTTTGAATAAAATACCATATTTTTCGCTTATAGCAGATATATTTACAGTATCATGGATGTCAACGAAAAGGTGGGTGAAATATTAATTGATAAAATGGGAATTGCCCGGTCGCAAATTACCCCCGATGCAAATTTCATTAAAGACCTGGGTATTGATTCCCTTGATTATGCCGAATTAGTGATGGAATTTGAGAAGACCTTCAATATAAAAATATCAGACCGTGATGCTGAGAAGTTAAAAACGATAGCAGATACGGTAAGTTATATTGAAGAGAAATTAGGGCAATAAGCCATGCCAAAGATGAGTTGTGACTTTATTCCAGGTTTGGTATTTCAAAGTGAAAGGAGGTGCCTTCATATATTGTAGAGTTCACGGTGATTTTGCCCCCCAGTTTTTCGATAGCTTCTTTTGCGATATAAAGCCCCAGGCCTGATCCTTTGCTGGTGTAGTTGCCTCTGAAATACATATTGAATATTTTGTCGAGAAAGCGGTCGTCGATTCCCATGCCGTTGTCTTCAACAGTTACTTTTATATGTGGTGTCGTTTTATCAATGCAAACCTTAACATAACTCTCCTTTCTTTCGGGAGAGTGGTACTGGAAGGCATTCGTTATAAGGTGTTCCAGAATTATTTTCAGCCGCCCTTTATCCGTTTTGAATGGGGTATCTCCTTTTACCACAAGCATTGTCTTTATCGGCTTTTGAAAAGCTTCTCTCTTGCGACAGAAATCGAACATATTTTCGACTATATTTTTAAAATCAATCTGATCGGGAAACAGGGTAGGTTTTGCGGTATCCGCAAAAGTAATAATATTGTGAATGTAATCATTAAGACGCTTTATGGCCCTATCCATGTGTTCTATAAAATCAAGCGCTGCATCATCCTTCAATTCGTAGCGGTATACTTCGGTAAGCCCCATCATGGTAGATACAGGTGCCTTTATTTCGTGTGAGATATTATATATGAAATCGTCCAGTTCTTTATTTTTTTTCTCCAGATCTATATTTTTTCGCCTCAAGATATCTTCTCCCAATTTTCTTTCAGTGATATCATTCACCACCGCGGTAACATAGAGGTTAGAGCCCTCCTGCCAGGGACTCAGGCTTACTTCTACAGGAAAAAGAGCTCCGTTTCGCCGCTGTGCAACAAGCTCCATTCCGGCGCCCATGGTTCTTATTCGGGGGGATTTCATATATTCACTCAATTGTACACTATGGGAGCCTTTTAAGTGATCGGGCAAAAGAATATTTATCGATTGGCCGATCAAATCTTTCTCCTCATAACCAAAAACCACGTTGGATGCCCTGTTGGAAAGGGTGATGGTTCCGGTACTGTCTACAATGATGATGGGTTGCGGAGAGGATTCAAACAGGTTGAAGAATTTGTTCTCGGCCAGTTTATGCTCCTCTACCTTTTGTTGGAGCACTTTGTTGGTTTCCTGTATCTTTGAAGTCCTTTCTATTATTTTTTGCTCCAGATTTTTCATAGAGTCCTTTAAAAGGAGTTGTGTATCAGAAATATTGCGAAAAATCAGGCTCATCGGCTCACGCAAACAAGTTTGAATAAAGGCCTTATAAAACAAGTAAAAAGTCACTACGCGTAAAAGGTGGCCCAGGGCATTAAAGAATTCGGTAGTGTCTCCGTATTGCGTGAAACAAAATTCAGAAAAGGCCAAAAGCAGGGTGCCAAAGAAAATATATTTAAAGATAGTTGCATTAAATTGTTCGCGACGCCGGTATAATAAAAACAGAGAAAGAAGTAGGAGGGCGATAATGACAAACTCACTGTACACCTTGAAAGGCAAAAGTTGCTTCAACTCGTAATCGTATGCTTTCGGAAAGATGCCCCAGTAATATATACTCATTAATAAAAGTATTGTCGCTGAAGCATATATCGAAATAAGGTAAGCGACATTTCTTTTTACGCTCATTATGGGAAGCAGTGGAATGAAGATAACAAGTGCAAGGAAATACTGCATGCCAGTCCATTGTTCTATAAAGGGCCCATGGATGATCAGGTTATTGTAATTCAGGCCGTGGATAAGGTTGAGTAGACCTATGAAGAAGAATCCGGTTCCCAGGTTCATCAGGTATTGATTCTGGTGAAAATCACGAGTATTCCAGGTGATGATGAAAATCCCAATGAGAATGATTGTTGCAAAGACCTCTGCAATGGAATGAAACAGGTCATAATGTATAATGGACAGGGGGACGAGAATACCCACCATTATTATTATAACAAAGATATCCGCTTTGTTTTGGTCCTTCACTCCTGTTTTTTGCGTTGGTTTAGGTTATATTAGGGCGAAATATATGAAAAAATACGCGAAACAAATAGAAGGCGTTTTCTTCAGATTGATTTTGTTTCAACATTGAAATAGGTTACAGTGTATGCAACAATCAATAAATGGGATGTCAATACGCAATTTGTTCGTTCAAAAGACATTTTACGGTTAAAATTTAATTCAAAGGAGTTTTAGGTTTTAGAAAAAAACTCAAGATATTTTGCGCAGGCATTTTCGGTTTTAAGGAATAATACATACTTTTGCAGTCCGAAAATAAAGACAAGGACCTGTAGCATAACTGGATAGTGCACCTGACTACGGATCAGGAGGTTGGGGGTTCGAATCCCTCCAGGTTCACGAAGGCCTTACACTCATTTCCA
>JAOUKJ010000535.1 GCA_029882675.1 Cyclobacteriaceae bacterium | reverse complement strand
ATTTGGGTTCGGGCAAAAGTCATTCCGATAAAATAGCCGACCACACCGGCAAAGTAAGAAATGATAGCCAGGTAAAAAACATTAAGGATATAGCTGTCCGAAAAGCCATGATGGAGCGACCAAATCATAAAAAATTCGGGGGGGATGAGACCAAAGACAACCTCTGAAGTAAGGAAAATAAAAAACACGAGCCACCGTTCCTTCGACACCGAAATGAGCCATTCCAGATTATGTATATATTCGTTGTCTTTCAGCAACACAAAGACCACCAGAAGCACGGAGAGCCAGATCAAGCCTTTTCCCAGATTCCTGATTAAAAATTTAGACTTTGACTTTTCGTCAACCATAGATCAATCTTTCATTTTAGCCCACTTAAAAGGTCTGGTCTCATCGAACAATTTACGTAAGGTAAAATGTATTTTGACCACCTGTCTACCAACCTGCTCCGTAATCCTGAGGATTAATTAGGGATTGAAGTCGCCCATCCAGTTCATTTTCAGCCCGGGGTAGTAGTGTGGGGGTATTCCTCCTGTACCATCTTTTCCGTGGGGCCATGAATATAGCGCCTTCCACACCTTTATCCTGATGTTCACGGACAACCCCAAAAACCAGGCCAAGCACTTTTCTGCATGTTTCCTGCCATTTATGGTAAAAGAACGTCAGTTTGCCTAACAAGTTTAGTCTGCCATTCATGCGTTTTATGGTTTGGTAGAACTTTGAAACCATCACAAAAAAAGAAATACCCCCCTGGCAATATCCAAACCAAAGGCTGTCTTTTTGTCATTAATACCATCGAAAATACCCTTGTCTGCCGCTGTGTATTTACTTCTGTTAACTTCATCGATGCAAAATTACAAAACCGGAAAATTTCGGAAACTATAAATTAACGATAATGTGACTTGAGCATTGTTCTGGCTGACATTTTATTTTCGCAGATGTTGCACTTCTTCGTTTACCTGGTTTACCACGTTGGCGGCACCCGCTTTTCTGAGGCGTAGGTAGTGTGCACCAAGCCAGGAGGCCAGTTCCCGGCCATAGGGATTTTCCGCCTTCCCTATGCGCGTGTCAAACATTATGCAGGCCGTCAGGGTGTCTTTCAGCTGTTGACATAAAGGCATCAATTCATTGCGGGCTATTTTTTCCGGCGGGGTACCTTCCACCTCGTGAAAGGGTTGATTGGCTTTACCGTCAGTAAATAATATAAGAACGGCACCGGGTACTTCCCGGTTGGCATTGGCCTTTTTTGCCAGATCCAGTGTCTTTAACAAGGCATGGGTTACTGGTGTTTTTCCCCCGGCCCTTACCTTGCTGAGTGCCTGAGCTGCACTGGACAGACTAGACCCTGGCTTTACCAATAACTGCGCTTCCTTGTGTCGGAAATACACCATGGCTACTTTGTCACGAAATACATAGGCCTTTTCGAGAAGAGACAGGGCGGCACCCTTGGCTGCTTCGAAGTGGTTGATGGCCATAGACCCTGACCCGTCCACGGCAAAAATAAACAACAGTCCTGATCGCTGATGAAACTGTTTGATATGAAAATCCTCTTTTCGAATTTTGATAACTTTGTTTTTATTCCCGGGCATTGTGGCATGAAAAATAGCTGCTGACTTGAGTGTAGCTATTAAGTCTACTCGACCTTTGGATGGATGCCCCGGTACAGATCGCACATGTCGGCCCCGCTGGTCATTTAAAGCGGTCTGGTGTTTTCCACTCATCCGGGCTCTGCCTTTTTTTCCGTCAAATGAGGGCATGAGGAAATTCATTTCGGCGACTTCATTTTCAGGGATAATGTCCTGATTCAAGGTGCGATTTTCTTTACTGCGGCCTTCCTGCTGTGAAGGCTTGGTCTTATCGGTGGGCTTATCACCTCCTTTATCTTCGGGTTTATCTGTCGGTTGTTTACTGCCTGTTTTATTTTCTTTTCTTCGATGGCTTTTGTCTGAACGGTGTGCTGATTCCAGTTCATCATCGAAGGGGAGTGGGTTTTCACCGACCCGTGACATATAAATAAGGCGTTTGGCCAGATCCAAGTCAGATTGTGTGACCGGTACACGCAGATGTAGTGCTGCATTGGCTTTGGCGCAGCGTACAGCAAAGATGTCGAGGCGGTTTCCCTGAATGCCCATCATTTGAGCAAACTTACAGAGTTCTTCCATTTGCCCGGTAGTTATTTGTACCTCCGGATATATTTCCCTTCCTCTTTTTGTCCGGGCAACAACGTCAGGGGGCATCTCAAGTTTTCGGCTTGCCCTGGCGGCCACCAACATTCGCCAACCCAGGTGGTTGATTGTTTTGGCATAGACAGCAAAGGCCAGGCGGTCAGTAAAAGCTTTTGATAGCGGCCTTTCTTCCGGGTTGAACGTTCCTACCAGGGTGAATTTTGTTGGGAAGGCTTGTGAAAGCCCTTCCCTTTCCAGGTTCACCTCCTCATCAGTAAGGGCTTGCAAAACCACGGAAGCCAGCTCCGGGGGAAGGAGGTTGATTTCATCAATGTACAAAACTCCACCATTGGCCTGAGCCAGCAGACCCGGTGATGCCATGAGCCTGCCTGTTTGCCTCGAACGATCTAAATCTACCCCTCCTACCAGTCGATCAATGGTACAGCCCAGGGGTACATTTACAAAGGGGCAGTTTTTTGGGAAAAGTGTACGGGCAGCCCGGGCCATAACGGTCTTTCCAGTGCCAGAAGGTCCACCAATGAGCACGCCCTTCAGTCCGGGACTGATTGCCGCCAACGATAGGGCAAGGAATGGATCGTTTAAGCCGGGGAAGGAAGACATATTTATTCTTTATAGATCCTAACTTAATGCAAATAAACCGATGAGGGCCTTTTTTATTTTTTCACCTGAGTCGATCTGTTCCAGTGGATCACGACGCAGGCGGTGTTGCAGACACATCGGTGCTACCTCCCGGATATCAGCGGTTTCAACCTTTTGTCTTCCGTTGAGTGCCGCCAGAGCCCTGGCCGCCCGGGCAATAGTGATTTCTCCCCGGTGACCGTCAATCTTTAGCTGAAGGCATAGTTCAACAGTCTTGGCCATAAGTATTTCCGGAACCACTACTTCGGGTAGTAATTCCATGGCTTTCAACACCCGCTTCTGTAATTCGTTTTGTTGGGGTTCCCATTTTTTCAGAAAAGTAGTCGGGTCTTTCTTAAATTCCTCGGCGTAGCG
>JAOUKJ010000067.1 GCA_029882675.1 Cyclobacteriaceae bacterium | reverse complement strand
CAAAAGGCATAAGATTTAACAAATCCTTTGTTTGGGATCTATACGACTTTTTCAAAATCAGCGATCCATTTATTGAGCGTACCTGGATCTCTAAAAATCCACCCGGGCCTTCAGAATCGACAAAGACCATACCGTTGGTTGGGTTCGGGAAGACAGATACCTGACCATTTTCTGCTGAACGAATTGATGTAAACAGTTCTGTGGTTACGATTATCATATCAGAATTTTGACATCTGTTGACATCTGTTACGGTAACCCAAATTTCATGTGATCCAAATCCCCATGTAGTATCTACCAGGATGGTCTGACCTGATTCGCCATTACTCCATTGGTAACTATCAAACCCAGATCCGGCACTCAATTCCAGGGGCTTATATATGGTGGTGTCCTGCCCAAGATCAATGACAGGCAGGGGATGAATGACAAGGTCAAGCTCTCTTATTGTATCTATACTGTACTTAAACTCATAATCGTTGATATAGCTGCCGGAAGTATAATAATAATCATTAGACCAGTACACGCTGTCTCCTTCACATATTTCCAATGCTTCCTGAATGAAATACTCATTGTTTCTTTTTGTTGCCATCAGCTTTATATCTGTATGATTTAAAGGTTCAGCATAAACCCTGATATTGTCCAGATCTCCGGTAAAAATAGCCCATGATCTGTTGGTATTGGATCCTATTTCAGGGGTACTTAGATCTTTAATGATTTGACCTGCAACGACCGTATCAAGTGTCATGACGCCATTTTGATATAGCCTGAGTGTATCACTTCTTCTGACAACGGCCACATGCGTCCACTCGTTTAAGGCAACTGCATTTCCCTGAATTGTATGAAAATTGTCTGCTGTTGAAAAAGAAAACGCCAGGCTTGCATCATATATCTTGAACTGAAAAACATCTGCATTGCTGGTCTCGCTAATGATGGCATGCTGACCAACTTCATCTATTATTTCCGGTTTTATCCAGCATGCAATAGTAAAGTTGTCATTGAGTTGTAGCGTTTCATTTAAAAACAAACACTCTGTTTCATCACCGAGTCTGATCGCTGAATTGTCATAACCAAACCGGTCTTGCCGATAAACAGAATTGTTTTGTGTGCCATGGTTACCTGAAGAACTATAGTCGGCTTTATCACCGTTAAAAGGCATCAACAGGATTATTTTCTTATCATAAATATGGATGTTGAGCAAAGAAGTATGGCTTATATTTTCATTATCAGTTACTTTCACTGCGACCTGAAATGTGGCCGAATCAAGGAAATAGGGTAATGTGACTACCCTTAATGTATCTCCTGATATAGAAAAATAAGTGTTGTCCGAATCGGGGTAGTTGACATTATCAAGGGTAAAAGTATGCGAATCAGCAACATCGTTATCCTGAGCTTCAAGAATTCCTATGATACCGGAATGGCTAAGGTCATATTTGTAAACTATTGAATCTGAAAGAACCACCCCTGAAGGTGGGCTGTTTTGTATGTTGATTTGTCCGGACGGAAGCGACCAATCACTTGTACCCCTTGTATTTTCGGCACGGATTCGCCAATAATATACTCCTTCCTGCCCCATATTGAAGGTGTATGTTGTATCTGCGGTGATATGATACCTTTTAAGAATAATGTTTGAAAAATCACTGGTGGTAGAAATTTCTATATCAACCGAAAGGGTAGCTCCCGGATTTTTCCAGTAGGCACTCAATGTCTTCCCATCTTGTAGGGTTTTTACCATCATGGGTGTGCCGGGTAATTCAACAGGGGGAGTACCCGTAACAAAAGGTTTTGTTTGCAACGCTGAAACAACAATACTTCCCAATTGAACCACGATATCAACCAATCCGTCATTATTAATATCTCCCGGGTAGAGGTAATTTGTGCCCAGGTCAGGATGTTCGATGATTTGCCCTAAGATACCACGGGAAGAAAGGAAAAATGCATCTCCGTTATTAATGAAAATTTCAGACCGCCCGCTAGATGTATTAACAATTATATCCTGCCATCCATCAGCATTTATATCAGTGACCTGAAAGCCATATACCCATTCACCCTCCCACGGGAAGTCTTTGGGGCCAGGTAAGCGATTTGATGCATCAGTAAAAGTCCCGTCCTGATTATTTAATAACAACGTCATACCGGCATGCTGATACAGTGTAGTAGAGACCACCAAGTCTATCCAACCATCGGCATTAAAGTCTCCTTTCTCAAAAGCAAGTGAATGTGTATCGGGCTGACGCAGCGGCATCGCACTGCTATCAGCATAGGAAAAATGGCCGGTACCGTCGTTTAAAAAGATGATGTCTCTTTCTTTCCCTACCCATGATCCATCCGATACAATATCAACAAAGCCGTCTTTATTAACGTCGGCCATGATTGATGACACTCCATAACCAGTGTAGTCAGGTCTGTCATCAGGCATCCTGCTGGTATTTCTGGCAAAAACACCACTTCCATTGTTGATGTACAATTCATAACCGGGTTCGTGAATATTACCTAACAAAATATCTATATCACCGTCGTTTTCGATATCACCAGAAGCGGCATAATGTGCCCAGGAGTCCACTACCGGAACATGAGTGGCCGTCACATCTTCAATCCTACCATCACTGGTTTGCAACATTAACCGGCTTTGACCACCATCATTTTCAGGGCCGTAATCAGGGCCATGGTCAGCAATAAAAAGGTCAACCAATGAATCATTGTTGAAATCTTCGGCAATCAGGTGACGGGCATGCTGGGTCATTGCCTCAAGAGGGTTCGCTACGTGCGTGGAAGTTCCCGAAACAAAAGTACCACTCCCATCATTTAGGCCAATCGAAACAGGTGCAAAACCAGGTGGTGGAACCCAACCCGGAGATACAATGTCCAAAAACCCGTCGTTAGCCAGGTCGATAAGCCTGAGGTCAAGAATTTCTTCAGGGTATGTAAAATGGGAAGTATGCAGTTCGAAGTAGGGAAGATTATCAATAATGCTTTTTGCTACATACGTCGGGAAATGAAATACGTCTTTTGCAATATACTTAAGACTATTAAGACCATCCAGGCTTTCAGTGTATACACTATCAATTCCATCATTCAATGTCCACACCTCACTCAAGCCAGTTTCGGATCCGTTAACACCGTTTGTTACATAATTGACAATTTCACTTGCGCCGAGCGCTGTGCTCCAATATCTTAATTGCATCAGATCACCCCGGAATCCGACTCCAAATTCGGTAGTGTTATTTAAATAACTTCCGATACTCAGCGGGTAGCCACCATCTTTAAAGGTACCTTTGAATATTTCTTTTCCGATGGGAATGCCATTGATATACAAGAGCAAAGTGTCCGTATCTATCACTGCAGCCAGGTGATACCATTGGTTTGGTTCAATAACAGGACCAGAGGTGATCTGTGCAATAGTATCGTTGGTGACACCATGTGCCCGGAATTCAATACTCTGTCCATTCTGCATGACAACAAATGCTAAATTTTCTTCATTATCACTTCTCCGGGCAAAGATCACCCCTTCCGTTGTAAACTGAGGATAAATCCACCCCTCCAGTGTGAATGATTCCGGCATTGCGGGAAATTGATTGTCAGTTTTCAGCCCCATACCATGGAACTCCAGCACATAATCCTGAACAGGAATTGGTAATTGAGCAAATGCCCCATAAAAACCCGCATAACTGCAAGTTAGCAGGATATATAATATATATTTTCGTATCATTTGCTATTAATATTTAGTTACAGAGAACAAACACAACACCTTAATTAAAAGTGTCTGTCCATAAAGTCGCAGTTTTGCGTTTCTGCACCGCCGGTGGTGGCGCAGAAACGCCCAAAGCGCAATTTTAATGAGGCCTCTGGCCTCATTAAAATTGCTTAAAGTGTCTGTGTATATACTTTATGGACGGACACCAAATAGCGTTTTTTATAAATATATTGATTATTATTTATGTTTATGCATTTGTAATGTTTTATTAAATTCCAAACTCAATATTAATTGTATATTACACCCTGCCAAGTCACATATTTTCACCTGATATGCCAGGGATTCTGCTTTTAAAATTTCCAAAGTGGAATCCCTGACCTACAATTTAAGAAACCTAAAATATTTAGGGTATTCTTCCCGGGGGCAAAAGGCCACGCATACCTCTTCGTTATTGAGCGCCGATTCGGTCATCACCAGGCAGCCGGATTCCGTCCGGGCCTTTTCAAATGCTGCATCACTCACTTTGCATACTACTTTTTTGAAGACGCCACTCATCCATTGTATCATATTCTCATCGTCTTCAAACTTCTTATAGCAGGCCAAAGAGGCATGTGCAGCAATAACCGGAGCCATTTTATCGGGCACTGAATCCTTGATGAGAACGTACATTTTCATTTTTCAGTATCCATTTGTTCTATCAAAGCAGGCATATGCAATTGTTTCAGTTTGGCCGGGTCTGCAATTATTTTATTTCCCTGCAGCAGATACAATTTCTCCATGGCCTGCGGCGACCCGTCGAAATGACCCTGCTCATCAAAAACGACATAACCGTTGTCCCCTAAAACACAATAAGTATATAAAAGCTTACCCGTATGTGCATCAGAAACCTCAATTCTTCCATCTTGAAATAACGCCAGCACCCGTTTTTGATCAGGAGTAAGGCATAATTTCGCGTCTTCTCCTCCACTAAACTCCCATATATGCCGCATTTGTCCATCTTCCAAACGCCACCGAACAAGCTTCCCCCAATTATGGGAGGTTAAAAATTCACTTTCAGCGATGAATACCGCCGAACTGACATAACCATCGGTCTGGGTCGCACCAATAAACCTGCCGCTCCGGGATTCCCAAAGCTTTATTTTGTCATCATGGTAAGACAAAATATACCGGTCATCATTTCCCAAAAACTGAAAGGAAGCATATTGGCTTTCCAAACCTTCCAGGTAAAGGAGGAATTCCCCGTTTTGAGTATCAAAGAGAGCAACCCGGGTTTCGCATTTGTCATCATCCCCATACCGACAGTCAATCTCTTCAGGAGCCAGTACCCTGTCTGTATTTTGAGCAAACTCCGCAAAGTTCCAACTCAAACCACGATCTGCATGGTCTTTGTTATATACATAGCGATTGCTATCATAGTCATAGCCTTTCAGCGTACCGTCTTCAAACCCCATAATCACCACATTTTTATTTTGCAAATGACCCATAGTTTCAGCCATCCGTCTAATGTTATAATCCACAACCTCCTCATTCTTCTTCACACTCCATACTGAAGGTTTTTCATATCCCCAAAGCTTCAATGTCACAAATTGACCCATAGCAGATATACTCGTAGGGGATACATTCCTCTCCGTTGAAACAGAATGAAGTAATTCCCCAGTGGCCGTGTCCCATATTACAGTTTTGTCACCTTCCATGACCGTTAACAGGTATTTTCCATCTTGTGTAAACATACCGTCAATTACTACACCGTCAGTCTCTTCAATGGTCAGGTATTCCATTTTACGGGTGTCCCACAATCTGAGGGTTTGGTCTTTATAAGCCATGGCCAGCCTGCTTCCATCCGGAGAAACTGCCCGAAAGCTAACCGACCTACTCAAGTCTCCCAAACCGGCCAGTTTCTTTCCATTATCCAGGCCCCATATTATAGCCGTTCCATCCTTTGAAGCAGTAATCATCCTTCTACAATCAGGCGAAAACTTCATAGCAGTAACATCGCCTAAATGACCTGTTAATTTAAAAATGAGGCGGTCACTCTCAGTATCCCAGACATTAATATTACCTCTGTTACCTGCGGTGGCCACGTGGTTACCATTCGGCAGGAAAGCCACTTCATTAATGGTCTCCTCAGGATTAATCAGGATACTGCCATCTGTCATCCTGTACAAAAAGTTCACTTGTTTGGTCACCGGTCCCACAAAATGCATCATTTTTCCCTTATTAGCATTCCAAAGTATTATCTGACCGGCCAGGGAGACTGTGACCAATTTTGAACCGTCAGGCGAATAGGCAATACTTGTAAGCTTATTATGGATCTTATTGTATGAATGATAATGAAATGGGTCACGTTCGGAGTAACCATTTATGTATTGGTGCTCGCCCAACACATATTTTCTCTTCCCCTTTTTCACATCCCAGATGATGGCCAACTCATCGTCAGCACCTGATGCCAGGTAATTGCCGTCAGGAGAAAAGGCCAAACTGTTTACGCCTCCGCTGTGGCCTTTTAATACCTTTTGTATTTTTCCGGTATATGTATACCATAAACGTATGGTTCCATCTTCTGATGCGGTGGCCAGCATTTGTCCGTCCGGGGAATAAACAGCATGGTTTATGGCACCATCATGCCCTTTCAACTCAAAAATGTCCTGTCCGGTTTCCGGGTTCCAAATACGGGCAGTATAATCAGCCGAAATGGTCATCAACCTGTCCCCGTCAGGCGAAAACAGCACACCATTAAGCGCACTTGTATGTCCGGCAAGTGTATGTCGTAAATTTCCTGTTTTTGCTTCCCATATTTTGGTTGTAAAGTCGCTTGAAGCTGTTGCAACTAATTGACCGTTTGGTGACCACACAGCATCGACTACTTCTCCCTTATGACCTTCAAACACACAAAGAGCCCTCCCCGTTGACACATCCCAGAGAATGGCTGTACCATCTCTTGAAGAGGTTACTGCGCGGGTAGCATCCGGAGAAAAGTCTGCTGAAGTCACTTCACCTCCATGTACCCGGGGTATTCCTAAACGTGGCCCTTGTTGGGCCAAAGCCTGGAAAATAACGAAAAACGACAATACCCAAGGAAGGGCGTAGCATATTGTTTGCTTTTTAAATATCACAGCGATCTTTTTCATCAACAAAACTTCATGGTAATTTTAACAGGTCAACCACTTATCTACCAGAATCTTGTAGGGTTTTCTTTTTATTATTTTTAGAATTTACTCCAAATGTGGATTACCTAATTACCGGTATTGATCCATCTCATCCGGCTTTATAAATGCATGAGCTCCCTTATCAACCTGCTACCCAAAAACCTCATCTACTGTTGAGAGCGACTCTGTAAATGAAACAAAATAAAAACACAAAGGAAGTGGCTAGTTTGTTTAAGCATATTATTCATTTTCTTGTACTTCAATCAATTCATTCTTCAAGGCCTCTAACGGGTAAGGTGACCCGGGGGGTATTTCAGAAAGGGTCTCCACCGCTTCATCAGTACGTTCTTCGGCCAGGTACGTCAGGGCCAGATACCACAGGGCCATGGTTTTATATCCGGTAGTCTTACCGGCCAGTTTTTCGAGGGGGGGGACGGCCTTGTCAAATTGTTTAAGTTCCATGTGAGAAAGGCCCAACATCATTTCTATCTCCGGCCGGTCACGCACGGGGTCTTCCAGGCTGCTGATGGCCCTGACACAATTATCATACTGTTTGTTCTGAAAGAATTTCACCACCTCAACAGTGGCGGGGTCGTCATCGCCCCTTGTTTGTCCCACATGCAAATTGTCCGGAGGGGAATAGTAGGCTGTAAATACCTTTTGGTGTGCTGAAGGGCTTAAACTTTTAATCACAAAGAAAGAAGCGGCAATCAGGGCCAGTGATGCGGCAATGGCCAGGTATGTACGTTGGGGTGTCATAAAAACCTGGCGGCCGGAGGGTCTGTCAGCCTTGAATTGTTGTAGTCGGTTATAAACTTTTTCCCGTTCTATTTTTCGTATGGCCTTCGCAATCAGGCGTGTTTCTTTAGCTTCTTGTTCAAATTCCTTATCAGTCCTCATTCGCTCTTCAAAAAGTTGCTTTTCCATGGTAGTGAGGGTACCATTGATGTACCCGTCTATTAATTCCTGGTCTTTCAGTTTGTCATCCATCACCACTCAATTTTTAATTCCTGAAGAGAAAATTCTTTTCTAATGCTTTTGAGGCATTTGTATTTCATATTACGTGCCGAGGCGGCCGTTTTGTAGCCCAGGGTTTCCATGATGTTTTCCCAGGATAATTTTTGCCAGTAAAACATTTTCAGCAGGGAATAGCAGGGTTCTCCGAGTTTTTTCAGCAAGGTGGCCACCACATCAACAGGGTCTTCGGCTTTGTTATCAAGATCATGTTGTTCAATCTCATCATCGCTCAAGGCGAAGTCTTTACTGTCTATGGGCTGGTTTTTCTCTTTGTATTTCATCATGGTAAAGGCCTTGTTACGACCTATTCCAAAGAGGTATGTTTTTACTGAGCTTTCCAGTTTGGTAAGCTTTCCGGAGCGCACATTATCATAAAGGGTAATGACAGCGGCCTGAAAAAGCTCACCGATATCGTCATCATTAAGGCGAAAGGATTTCCTTATCCATGCTGAAAAAGCGTTTTCATATTTGTAGATTTCTCTAAACCAGGAGTCATTATCCCGGCACATTAATTGCACAAGATTTTCGTCAGTCACTTATTATATTAATTTTGTTGATTATAATTCAGGCCAAACATATCGGAAACTTACACTGAAATAGTGAAAAACAAACCAACATCAGAGAAGATTTATTCTTTTATCAGGTCACTTACAGTCCTTCTCGCTTTCGGATTATGTCATCAAGTCGCTGGCAGACCGCCTGCACGGCATGCTTTGATCATCGCCATTAGTGACTACGGGGTGGGCAGTCCCTGGAGTAAATTACACTCAGGCAATGATGTTCCACTGATTAGCACTGCCCTTCAAAAACAAGGCTTTTTACCGGAAAATATCAGGGTTTTACGCGACGAACAAGCCTCACGCGAAGGTATCATCAATGCATTGACCGACCTTGCGTGCCAGACAGCGTCCGGTGATATGGTAGTAGTGCATTACAGTGGTCACGGCCAGCAGATATTTGACAATAATGGTGATGAACCGGATAAGCTGGATGAGGCCTGGGTACTTCCCGGTGCAAAAAAAGAGTTCACTGATACATATCAGGGCCAGGCCCACCTGCGCGATGACCTGATCGGACATTATATCCATGAGATACGTAAAAAGGTCGGGACATCAGGGCAGGTACTGGTCATCATGGATTCCTGTTCATCGGGCACAGGGCTTAAAGGGGGCTATGCGAAAGCGCGGGGAGGGGCTCCGCCAATGATACCTGTCGGCCAACAGGCCAACCCAACGGCGATGGACACTCGGCCAGCTATGGCAGACCTGTTTACATCTGGAGAAGGATTGGGAGGACTGGTGTTTATATCAGCCACCGGGCCGGATGAATTGAACCATGAAACCCTCAACGACATGGGGCAACCGGCAGGGCCATTATCATACGCCTTTTTTCATACTTTTTCGTCGATCAATGAGCATGAGACCTACCGGTCGTTGTTTGCCCGCATGGCCCGAATTATGGCCGGCACCTCACCGGGGCAGCACCCTCAACTGGAAGGGGACGCCGATATGGTTGTGTTTGATGGTCGTTTTGCCCGACAGCAGGCTTTTATCACCGTCAGAGAAGTGACAGATGAAAAAAATGTGGTTGTAAACGGCGGTATTATGGCCGGATTGACGGCAGGGGCAAGAATAGATTTTTATCCTGCCGGCACCCTGACCCCCCAACCGGAAGCTCTGATTGCTGCCGGGACAGTAAAAGAAGCAGACTACTTCCAGGCATCAGTAGCACTGGCAGGGTCAGCAGACCTTCGGGACATCAGGTCAGCATGGGGTTTCGTGGTTCTGCGGCCGGTCACCGACTATATGACGTACGTAAACCTGGAGGGATTAAACCGCAAAGCAAAAAACAAACTGATCAGCGACCTGTCTTTTCATCCGCTCATAACACTTCAGGAAGCAAAAAACAAAAACCGGTTGTTGATTGAAGAACAGCCCGGCAAACGCAACACATTATTGATCAAGACCAACGAGGCGTCTTTTTTCTGCCCGATTGAAGGCCCAGCAGAACAAAATTGCTCCAAGTTGATTGACCAATGGGCCAGGGGAGAATTCCTTAAAGAACTACAGTTTAGCCATCCGGATTACCAGATAACATTGGACCTTGTTCCTGCCCGGCCGGTATATTCAGCAGGCCGGCTTGTTTCTCTGCGGCCACTGGATCCCACCTCCTTTGTACAACATGGTATGCCCGGATACCCACAAAATGTAAAACTGCTTGTCAAGGTAACCAATACCGGCAATAAAAAGGCCTGGTTTAATATTCTGGATATTGAGCCCGGGGGCAAAACCAATGTTATCCTCCCCGACAGAAAAAACAGCTACCCGCCTGTGGCTTGTGTTTTGGAGGCCGGGGAAAGCATGGTTGTACCTGATTTTTATGTAAACCTGGCCCCGCCAACGGGCGTAGAGACCTTTAAGATTGTGACATCGTCTGAACCATTGGATCTTGAAATGGCCATTGCGGCGCCCACCGAAAAAAGTAAAAACAGTACAAACCCCATGGAAAAACTTTTGGGTGGTTTATATCACGGCCAGCTGAAAGGCCTGCCAAAAGTGGAGGGGTCGGCAAGTAATGTGGTTTTCAGGATTTTGGATTAGGGATCAAGCCCGACCTTTCGGGCAAAAAATAAGAAATAATGCCGGCTATTTAACCCTTGAAGGGTTCGAAACCCTTCAAGGGTTGAAAAGGATTGAACCCCTTCGATATTGACGAATTTAAAGTCAACGGACAATCATTTCCACTGCGGTGTTTTCGTTTCGCACCACGGGTTTTTGTTTACCGTTGGTAAGACGGCTTACTTCCCCGGCCACATACGATTGCAACTCGACCATGGTGACTTTCCCATCACGGTTCTGATCGGCATACATTTTCTTGTTTTTATTATCACCCAGGGCATTTCTCAGGCAATAGGTAAACACACCATTTTGCCAGGCTGGTCCTTCACGCGCAAAACTGTTGCCGGCAGCAGCGGCCAGAACCACTGTGCCTGAACCGCGGTTGAGGTTGGCAAACAGTTCCTGCATCAATTCAAAGGAGCTGCTTAGACCCAGCCCATCGTCTAATCTACCCCCCGAACCTCCCCGAAAGGAATATTCTTTAATTTCCTCCGTTTCTTCATCCTTCTGCACGATCATCACCCCACCCTCCGGTTCTGCAATTTCTTTATCGACTTCACCACTATGGCAGGCATCGAGCAGTAATAGTTTTTTACGTGCAGGCAGACTATCGAGCAGGTCATCCAGCATATCATAAGCAATACCCCTGCCGGCCGGATCTTTAAAGTCCGTATCGTGTGTAGCAAAAAAGAAATCATAATTCTCATTGAGTAACCCATGACCGGATACAAAAAAAATAATCTGATCATTTTCTTTCGAGCTCATCAGAAACTGCCTCACTTCCTTCAGTTTTTCTTTTGTCACCTGCTGGTCGAACAGGGTAAGGGTATGCACCTGATCGAAACTGTTCTTGTTTTCCAACATCAGGGATTCCATGTCTTCCCCGTCTTTACGGGCATAGTTCAAATTGTAAAAAGGGTCTTTATATTCAGATACTCCCATTGCCACAAAATACAGGTTGGCCTGTTGCGGGCCTGTCATACACTTTATCTCCACCGACTCAATGAAACTTTCGGCACCTGCTGTATTCATCACGTTCATCTGTACTTTATTATTTCCCTTTACGAGCTTTACAGGCACATCCAGGTATAGAGCGTCCGTATTTTTTTTCGTCACCGCCAGACCTTTCCGGCCAAAGACCGGCACATTATTGACCCAAACATTTACACGATCCAGGGTATAAACCGAATCTTTCAATTTCAATTTCAGTAAAAGAGTATCGGATAAACTTTCAGCAGGAATAGCCACTGCATTGAGCAGTTCCAATTCCGGCAGGTGAAAATCTTTCTTTAACATGGATTCCTCGATCCCCAATTTTTCCAGTCGTTTTTCCCAGGCCTTTTTATAAGCCAAAACAAGGGGTGCTGGTGCATATCCCAACCTTTCCATTATGATATCGGGTCGATTGTAGAGGGCATCAAACTGTTCGGGGAAAACAAAACGGTCGTCCACTTTAAAACCAAAGTCAAGCAAGCTCTTGCCGGTAGTCATGTAATAATTGTCAGGGGTCACGTAGAGGGCGTTGTTTTTCCCCACGGGGACTACCGTCATGGCCAGGCGGGCGGAGTCAATATTCCATATTTTCACCGAGGCATCTAGCGATGAGGAAAAAAGCAGCCTGTTATCCGGGGTCATCGTTACACTGGTCACTCTGTCCTGGTGGCCCCTGAAAACGGCCTCGCTGATTATGGCTCCGTCTTGCTCTTTCAGCAAATACATGGTATTGTCTTTTGTAGTAGCCACGGCCCGTCCTGTACCCAACCCGAAGATATCTTCTGTATTGTTAAAATCCGTATTAATGACAGTCCCTGCCAAGTGATCATAATAGCTGATATGGCCCTCTCTACCCAGTAAAAGCAGCTTACCGTCGGCCAGGCGGGCCTGCTTCACCACCGGGCGGGGCAGCGATATAATCTTTTGGTACAAATGCTTTATTTCATCGCGATAAAAACGCCAGAGTATCAGCTTGTCGTGGTCTGTGGAAACAAAAGTAGAGTCATCCATAAAACACACATCACCCACCACGCTTTGCAGGTGAAATAATCTGGAAGAACTTTTTTTACTATCCAGATCAACCAACCGAAGAAAAT
>JAOUKJ010000533.1 GCA_029882675.1 Cyclobacteriaceae bacterium | reverse complement strand
CGTTGTTACAGGCATAGAAAGAGCCGATCGTCACCCAGAAATCTACCCTAATCCGGCAGCCGGTTATTTATGGGTAAAGGATGGCAACCAATGGCTCCTGGAAATAATAGACTCCAAAGGTGTCATATTATATCACAGAAACATTGAACAATCACAATTTCACATCACAACAGCTGGTTATTCTCGCGGATTGTATCTAATCAGATTGAGAAAGGGACAACAGGTAGTTAACAAAAAAGTATTTATGCACTAAAAAAAATGGCTGCTCCAGATGATCTCCGGAGCAGCCTTTCAATAAATACGCTACAAGTAATGAACTACTCCGGGGCAGGGCCCCGAAGTATCAAATGGAGGTTTTTGATTTTTCGACCCATAGGGTCGGGGAATTAAACCACTTATTGATTAAAACTTATAAGAAAACCCAACACCCAACACTTCTTTAAACTGTGTTCTTGGGCCGGATTTATCAGTAATACCGTCATTATTTTCATCAACAGCGATATCGACATCATCATCATAAAGTAAGTTTGTACTCAATGTCGCAGAAATAAATTTATTCACCTTCATTGAAATCAGTGTCTCCCAGTTGACATCAATATTTTGTGGATTTTTCAGGTAATTGGAGAAAAGATCCAGTTTTGTTTGCAAGGACACATTTTCCATCAGGTCTTTTTTATAAAACAACCTGACATAGCCCCCAAATTCGCCCCTTACTTTTTTACCGGCGGTAATTACATTGCCCAGGTTATCCAATATTGCAGGATCAACACCAAAAGCCCCCGCATCTGCCAAAGCCTGATCTTTAACAAAGGTCGTCTTTGCAGTAAAGGGAGCCAAAAAGGCCGTAAAATTATCATTGGGTTTGTAATCAAGTCCCATGGCGCCCAAAAGATATCCTGGGGCCATAAAACCGGATATCACCACACTGTCATTCGGATAATTATAGCCTGCGGCTAACTGACTTTTGAAGTTAAGAACACCTGCCAGGTACCAGCTTTCCGCTAATTTCCGCCCATATTTGGAGGTCAAGTCAATCTTATCATCGGTCTTCCACCAGTTGGCTCTTTTTCCTTGTTTGATCGTACCATACGCTATATCCAGGTAGTTCTCCCATAACCCATTGCCCATCTTCCGATGCGCAAATAAGCTCAAAAGGCCACTTAGGGAAACTGAATTCTGCCCCCCCGAAGCCCAGTTGGTAAGAGAGACCTGGCTTAGGTTGGTCGTTATAGTACCTCCCTTTTTCCAACCCTCGGTTGTATCCGTCTTTTGGGCTTTCAATTTACTTTCCACTTCAGTCACCTGGGCGGTAACCGGACTCATCAAAAGTAAAAGGAAGGCCGCTATTAATAGCTTTTTCATGTTAGTAGTTTATGTTAATGGTCTTCATTACACAAAACTACCAAACTGTACATTTTGTTTTAATAAAATATACAGTTTTTCAAAAAATTATAATTTATAGAAAAATACAACGCCTGACAACCAACATATTATACGATTTATTCAACCCGCAAAGCAGGGAAAAACAAGCAAAGAGCGGACACCAAATCCTACCCTGACTTTCTGACTGACCCTCCGCTACTGGAATCGGTATTCGACTGACTCGGATTTCCGCGGTATCTAATGCTGCCTGCGCTGCTTGCCCGGGCATCGAGAAATTTGGTAACTGTAACCCGGGCATCACCAGCGCTACTTGCCCTGACTCTGACCTCACCTGCATCCAGATCATAGGCATCCAGGTCGCCGGCACTACTCACAGAGGCATCAAACCGTTCTGTGCGCCCACTCAATTCCAGATCTCCCGAACTGGAAACCGAAACTTCCAGATCAGCTGACTCAACTTCCAATACTACATCTGCCGCACTTGATACTGAAACCTCCAAATTTTTCACTTTGATAACACCTTCCGAATATACATTAGCCGCTGCACTGGCAGATATTTCTTCCAGTTCTTTAAAGGTAACATACACCTTTACATCAAAACTCCTATAAGAATTGCCCTCAATATGAATTCTTAAAGTATTCGCAGAAACGTCTGTTATGATTCTGTCGATATCGATATCGTCTGCTTCCACCTGTACCTTTTCCACACCTCCCTGCCTAAGATAGAGATCTATTCCATCTGACACCTTAATGCCACTAAAATGACTTACTGCTCTGTCTTCAGATTGCTGGCCAAAAGAAACTGATACACATAACAGGAATAAAACAAATAAATTGAACCTTCTCATAATTTTCAGCTGTTTATATTTCCTAAAACCACCTAAAAGACAATCTGCTGCTGGGCAAAGTTGCATGATAATAGAAAAATTAAAAATAAATCACCAGATTTAGTCCCGCACCAGCCCCGCCAACACCAAGTGCGCTTACAACATTATTCCTACGGTCTGAATCTTTTCCGGATAACAACACCGGTTGCTTTCTGGCAAAAGGGAAAGCATAGTTAAATACAGGTATTAGTGACACCTGAGGCGCTATTATAACATTCAACCCAACGCCTAAATGCATTGCATGGTCTGAAAAAATCTGGTGTTTACTCACATTGGAAGGGTCAATGATTTCGCCAAACTCGTTTTTCATATCTCCCAAAACAAAAGTATTCCCCGAAGCAAACGCATAATTAAGCCCAACAAAAGGCATTGTCTTATACCTAAAACCCATCAAATAGTATTGCAAACCAGCGGATAACTTTAAGCCGGCAAAGTCCCACCCCAGACCTGCATTCCACTCCAAATATTCATTTTTCATTTGAGAATACCGCACCCCTATTCCACCTTCAGGCATCCCGTATCCCAATGATATCCCCAGGCTTTTTTTTCCTGCCAGCCCGAATTTATCCAATTCAAACTGAGCAACAGCCTCCGTGTAGGTTGCATCCGTAATTTCTTTACCCGACTGATGCAATCCGGCCCATAGGGTAACATCCAATGCGAAGTCCTTATAAAACCAGGTAAGGTATTCAGGCCAGACATCATATGTCCTTCCGATATACCGGCCTCCTTTGATCAGTTTCATATCCCTAGCGAATAAATCATAATGGATCACATGGCGAGAGCCTACATCATATTTTGAAATGGTATCGGCAAGTATCTCATAAAGGTTAAGCGAAAGGATATAATCGACTTTATACAAGGCGGCTATTTCCGGCACCAGATCTGCATGGGGCAATTTTGGCACTAATCCCA
>JAOUKJ010000534.1 GCA_029882675.1 Cyclobacteriaceae bacterium | reverse complement strand
GGCCGTTCGCCAGATATCGCAAACGGATTCTATTTCCGGTTTTTCCCGGTCATCGATTTTGGCTTTTACCACTAGCTCCAGTCCGCTAATGGTGGAGCGTAAATGATAAACCACTGTCATATATTCGGGCCAGTCTACTCCGGTCTGACAATAAAGGAAATCGAATGGGCTGTCTGTATTTTCCCGCAGGGCCTTACCTAGAACGTATAGCTGTGTAGCCGGTACAGTCACTTCGAGTGGACTGCTGTCTTCCGTAATCACTGCCTCCGGTACTATTTTGAGGATTTCTTCTTTTAATTTCTCCATCGCTCAATTATTCAAAGTCTTTCATCGGGTCACGGGGATCAGCTATGGATTCCCCTTTTATTTTTTTCTGTAGCTGCAGTATACCATATAATAAAGCCTCCGGCCTTGGTGGGCAACCGGGTACGTATACATCTACCGGAATCACGTGATCTGCACCTTTCACAACTGAATAGGAATTGTAGAAAAATGGTCCGCCTGAAATAGCACAGGCTCCCATGGCAATGACGTATTTGGGATCGGCCATCTGGTCATAAAGACGTTTCAACGGGCCGGCCATCTTATTCACGATGGTGCCGGCAATCACGATGAGGTCGGCCTGACGGGGAGTGGCACGGGCTACTTCTGTCCCAAACCGTGACCAGTCATGGCGTGATGCCCCTGTTGACATCATTTCTATAGCACAGCAGGAGGTGCCAAAGGTAAGTGGCCATAACGAGTTGGCCCTTGACCAGTTGATAACTGCATCCATTGAAGTGACAACAATGTTTCCTTTCCCTGATTTAGTTACTTCCCCGGGAAAGTCGTCGGGTAGCTCAGGAGCTCTTTGGTCTTGTGCGTCTTCTTTTATCATTAGTCCCAGCGTAAAGCGTTTTTCTTCCAGGCATAAAGGAGACCCAGGCCCAGTATTCCAAAAAATATAATTATTTCAATAAAGGCAGTCATGCCCATGCTTTTCATCACCACAGCCCAGGGAAAGATAAAAACAGTTTCCACATCAAAAATCAGGAAGATAATGGCAAAAAGATAGTAGCCTACCCTGAATTGCATATACGATGACCCTACAGTAGGAATACCACATTCGTAAGCTTCTTTTTTCTGAATATTTTTTGATTTGGGCGCCACTAGCCAGGATAGCAACATGCCTATTCCAACGATGGCTATGGCGCTTAAAAAAAACAAAATCAACGCTTCTTTGTCCATATTTTTTTCTGGTTTTACCTGTTAAAAACAGGGCTGGTTTAAGGGCTCGCAATATACTATAGAGAACGCTCATTACAAACTGTATGTTCAAGTTATCAGTATAATTGTATGCCGGTGCGAAACTACGCCCGGCCGACGTAACACGGAATGACTTAAATTTTTTTGAAAAGTGATAAATATCATAAGGAAAAAGACTTATATTAAACACCTTGTACGCGATCTAAAAACGAACTGATTTGGCCTTAATAATAACAGATAAATGTATTAACTGTGGCGTTTGTGAAACCGAATGTCCAAACCATGCGATATTCCCTCCGGCAGAAGGTTGGGACTATGCAATAGGTACCCATTTGGAAGGAATGGTAAGCTTTCCCAATGGGGAGTCCGTTAATGCGAATAAGATTCACCCTTCCCTTTCTTACGACTACTATTTTATTATCCCCGGCAAATGCACCGAATGTGTGGGTTTTCATGACAGCTCCCGTTGCGCGGCGGTATGTCCGGTGGATTGTTGCCTCCCTGATCCCGACCACTGGGAAAGTCGTGATGAGCTGATGTCCAAAAAGAAGTTTATGCATGATCAGTGATAGCTCCCAACGGGAGTGAAATTTTGCACGGAGACGCTCAACTCCCGCCCTGACCATCCAAAATAACACCAAAATGGAAGAAGAATACGGGACTTTGATGTCTTAAAATAAATCCTTAACTTCATCAATCGTTAAGGCTGTGGAGGTTGGAAATCCTTCTAATTTTAATCAGTTATGAATAGATTAAATTCAATGGCAATACAAGCTGTATTGTTTTCACTTCTTTTTACTTCCTGCAATAATAAAACCACCATAGCCGAAGGGGAGATAGACTCGCTGGAGCAGGAGTTGGTCATCGCAATGGAACAGATGAAATCATATGATGGGGAAGAGGAAGTACCCGGGGAGGGTATTGATCAGGAAGTGGAAAGTACCACAACTTATGATCTGGAGACCGCGCGGCAACAGTTTGAGAAGTATACGGATGGTAGCTTTACAACGGATAGTAAGTATATTACGGATGGTGATGGTATGCAGGGTATGGAATTTTTGGTTTATTCAAAAAACAACCTGTTAGTTGCTGAACGCCGCGAAACAGCAGGTGCTTACCTCAATGAAACGTATACTTGTTTTCTTTTTAACGAAAATCTTATCCGGGTTCACCACCATCGTATATCACGTGATTTGTTGAGCGAAGAGATGAGTATCGATGAGTTTGAACGTATTGTTGAAATTGATCAAAACTCAGGAGAAATTCAAAAAGTGGAAGAAAGAGAAAAGCAAACACCCCTGGGTGACGGTGTAGATATCTCTAATATTGAGGCGTATGATACCGGATTTGGCAACATGCCATTTTCATCACTGGATGTTGGGGAAGTCATGATTGAAGACCTGGCCATGGCATGCGAAAGTATTTTATATACTTATGGATCGTTTGGCACCATAAACGAAATATATGGTAACGGGGTGGTTATAATTGATTGCGGGAAGGCAGATGAAATGAAGTTTTATTTGTCGCCTGAAGATGAAGAACCCGAAAGAACCGTTGGGCTGGAAAATGGAAATTTTACTGGAGATTATGAAGGGATTAACAGTATTGTTTCTTCACCGGAATATGATTTATTGCACTTTAAAATCATCAATGAAAATAAGGAAGCAGGAATGGTGCAGGTTGTTTTTTTTGAAGAAGGTCCTGATTATGGAGAGTACTTGTGGTTAAGCACTTCCACAAAGGGTTTTTCAAGGCAATCGCCTGAAGAATATATAAAATCGTATACTATGTTTTCGATTTTCGAAATGGTAAACCCGGTACGATCCGTACCGGAGCCTCTTGCTGAAATAGTTGGCAGGGAATCGTCCGTGACCATTATTGAATTTGACGGTGACTGGGCTAAAGTTGTATACGACAGTTGTGGAGGTGATGAAGACTTT
>JAOUKJ010000824.1 GCA_029882675.1 Cyclobacteriaceae bacterium | reverse complement strand
GGTACTGATGTATTCCTGCTGAGTTTGTTAAATTCTGATTATAGCCTGAATGATATTCAACATTTTTTTGGCAATTAAAATCGAAGTTATTTTTTCGATGAAAAAGTGAATTTCATAAACCCGCAAACGGATTTAAGAAATATTATATTGTTTTACATTTATGTGTTTACATAAATTATCTCTAATTTTGTTTTTTCCTGCATGACCTGACAAATAAAGCTATAAGAATAGTCGTGACAGTGCTATAATAAAGTTGGTATATTTAATTATTTAAACTAAAATTACTGTTTTCCAGGTAACTTTTGTATCTTAACCTTCCCCAGGCGGCATCTGAACTTGTCATGGGAAGTAGCGCTGTTTATGAGAATACTCCTGCATAAAATTATTGTATTATATACCTGCGTATTGTTTTTTGTGACCGCAGAAGCTCAGGTATATAAAGCCCGTAAATATGGCCGTATGGACGGGTTGCCTTCCAATGCCATGAATGGCATTACTCAGGACGAAGCGGGTTTGATCTGGGCCGTGACAAGTGAAGGAATAGCCACATACGATGGTATCACCTGGTCTGTATTTCCTGATTCTCTCGGCCTGCCTAATACGCAACATACGCGCATTAAGCGGATGGAAGATGGTACGTTATGTATAGCGGGTTATTATCAAAAGGAATTTGTCGTACATCTATACAAGCAGGGTGGTTGGGTTAGTGTATTTGAAAAGATCAACACCAGAGATATTCTTTCAGACCTTCATTCCATGGATTTCTATATGCAGACCGGCTCGATTGGAGGGGAGCAGAGCCTCATGGTTATGTTCGGGCAGAAACAAATATTCAGCTATTCCTTTGAAAATGAAACATGGAAAAGAGTACAACTGAATGAATTACTTAAGGGCACTCGCCTGAATACCTTCAACATTTTTCATGATAAGCTTTACCTCTTTGGAGATGGGGGTGTTTACACCTGGAATAACGATAAATTCACACAGCTACTTCCTGATCATCCTTTGTTGGAAAACCACCAAATCATGTACGGTATTCCTTCAGGCGAGGAATCTATGTACTTAATTGCAGAAGGTTGGCTGGGAAAGTTGTCGATAGCTGAAAACGAGTTAGAGATCTTGTATGAAGGGCCCGGAAGTTCACATTGGCATTCCGCCAATTTACTACAGACAGGTGACAACCTGTTTATGAACGATAATTATTATTTTTACAAATACCATATACCCAGTGGTAGTATGCAACCTTTTAGGTTGGAGGATGATGGTGTTTTCCCATACAGGTCTCACCTTTTCACAGACAAGGAAAACAACCTGTGGATAGCGCATGACAGGGGCCTTTTTAAGATCAATGATTTCCGGATAATGGGACTGACGAAGCAGGACGGACTGATGGAAACAGAAGTGAGTGCTATACTGGAAATTTCGCCCGGTAGGATGATGATTGGCTCAAACCATGGATACTCCATCATAGCGGATCATAAAATAGCTGTTCATGAATACCCTGAAGGGGAGGGGCCGGGCACATATCGTACGATGGAGTTGGCTGTTGACAATGACGGTGTCGTATACCTGGCAGGCCATCAGCAGGGTTTGGGTATGCTTTATCCTTCGGGAAAACTTGAGTGGGCTCACCCGGGATATGCGGTGACCTCAATTTTTGTTGACAGGAATGAGGTTTTCGTTGGTACAAGTTTTGGGACAATATACAGATATAGCAACAAGGC
>JAOUKJ010000532.1 GCA_029882675.1 Cyclobacteriaceae bacterium | reverse complement strand
CAGGACTGATTATGGCTGGTTTTGCCTGGGGCGATGGCAATCCGGATCATTTCAGGCAAGGGACTACCCCTGTAAATTTTGACTGGTCCGGGTGGAAGACCATAGGCCTTTCGCTCATGTGGATCACCTTTGCCTACAGTGGTTGGAACGCTTCCACCTACATCGGCGCTGAGATAAAGAAACCGGAATGGACACTTCCCCGGTCACTTGTACTGGGTACGGGTATTGTTTCTGTGTTGTATTTGTTCATCAATATGTTGTTTGTCTGGTCAACCCCGCCAGAGGCACTGAGCGGTGTGGTCTCCGTAGGCGATGTGGCCGTCAGCAACCTGTTTGGGCGCAGTATGGGCGATGTGGTATCGGTTATGATCACAGTGGCACTATTGTCATCCATCAGTGCATTTATCATCCTTGGCCCACGGGTATATTACGCCATGGCCGTTGACGGGTATTTCTTTCGTTTTGCGGCGCGTTTACACCCCAAATCCCAGGCTCCGGTATGGTCTATTGTTATGCAGGCAGGCATCAGCATCGTTATCATCCTCTCGGGCACCCTCGACCAGGTATTGACCTACATGGGTTTTTCGCTGGGGATATTTCCATTACTCACCATTGCCGGGCTTTTTAAACTCAGGGCCTCCGGAAAAAGTAAGATCAGGTTGCCGGGTTTTCCTTTTACAGCCGTTATATACTTAATCATCGGCCTGGGCATCCTTCTATTGTCTTTTTTCGAAAGGCCAGTAGAATCATCGGTGGCCATCGGGACGGTGGTTTTGGGCGTCCCTTTTTATTTTTTATTCCGAAAAAGTAAAGGATAATTTCACTTGCAAAAGTGCTTTCCCAATTGTACCTTTATTCCATGTCAACAATTCAATATTGCTCCGATTTTCATTTGGAATTTCCAGAAAATATGGCTTATCTTGAACGGCACCCCATCGAGCCGCACGGAGACATCTTACTTTTGGCAGGCGACATCGTTCCTTTTGCCTTATTACACAAGTTCGATCGCTTTTTTGATGAACTCTCGGAGAAATTCAAGCAGGTATACTGGCTACCCGGTAATCACGAGTATTATTGCTCGGACATAAAGCAACGCACCGGTTCATTTACAGAGGAAATTAGGAAAAACATCCTCCTTCTCAACAACCAGACCGTCATAAACGGAAACGCCAAGCTGGTTTTTTCCACCTTGTGGGCCAATATTTCGGAAGAAAACAAGGCCTACCTGAAGCGATACCTTTCTGATTTTCACGTGATTAAATGCGGTGACGATGACTATGGCCCTGAAAATTTCAACGAATTCCACCAGCAAAGTAAAGATTTTATTACCGAAGCCCTCAAACAAGAAAATGGCAGCAACACAGTCATTTTAGTCACTCACCACGTCCCTACCCTTTTAAACTATCCGGACAAACATAAAGGCGACGTACTCAATGAAGGCTTTGCCATAGAACTTTTTGATTTTATTGCAGACAGCCCGATCGATTACTGGGTGTACGGGCACCATCATCACAACTGTGACACCTTCACCATCGGCAAAACCAAAATGCTTACCAACCAGTTGGGATATGTGAAACATCACGAGCACACAACGTTTTCCACTTCAGCTGTTTTTAGTGTTTGAACTGAATATTTTAGCAAATAGACACTCCGATAATCGGGTTAACAAAAATAGGACAAGTTTTAGTCTTCTTTAAGCGGATTGGCAAAATTGAATTATTGCTTTTCATCAAAATATTTGTGTTTCATCACATCGGAATGGGTAAACTTTTGACCCGATAAATTCAAAGTCCGCAAATTGGTCATTACAGAAGAGGGTATGATAAGCGGGTAATCCCTCAGGCTTTTCCAAAACAATTCCTTATTTTTATACACCTGACAGACTGCAATTTATTTGTTGATTTTTGGTCATATTTAAATAAAATCCAAAACGATGAGACCAATAAAACTTACTATTATTTTCGCCCTGAGCTTGCTCATGGCCTGTAACTCTTCCAACCAAAAGGAAGAACAAAGTAAAGAGAACATCACCCCGGAAATTGCGGATTACACCAATGAAAGCCGGGAAGATTTTAACACCCGTATGACCTGGTGGCGCGATGCCGGCCTGGGCATGTTTATCCACTGGGGTCCCTACGCCGTACCCGGCGGCATTTATAAAGGTGAGGAAATAGATGGCATTGGCGAGTGGATCATGGACCGGGCACAGATACCGGTAAGTGAATATGAAGAATTTTCAAAGGCCTTCAACCCGGTGGATTTCGATGCAAAAGAATGGGTTCGCATAGCCAAAGATGCCGGCATGAAATACATCGTCATCACCTCCAAACACCACGATGGCTTTGCCCTGTGGGACTCGGAAGTGAGTGAGTACGACATTATGGACTTCTCTCCTTTCAAACGGGACATTCTGGGTGAGTTGAAAGCAGCCTGTGATGAAGCGGGTATTAAACTTTGCTTCTACCACTCTATTATGGACTGGCACCATCCCGATGCCCAGGCACCACACTATCCGGACTACAACACCAAGGACAAGAGCAACCCCAACTTTGAAAATTATCGCACCAATTACCTGAAGCCACAGGTCAGAGAGCTTGTGGAAAAATACCAGCCCCATGTATTGTGGTACGATGGGGAGTGGATGCCGGAATGGACCCATGAACACGGCATTGACCTTTACAACTGGACACGCAGTTTTAAACCTGACATTCTGGTGAACAACCGCGTGGACAAAGGCAGACAGGGCATGCAGGGCATGACCAGCACCGATGCGGACTATGCCGGTGATTTCGGCACTCCCGAGCAGGAAATACTTGATGGCACCTCTG
Organism: Cyclobacteriaceae bacterium; assembly: GCA_029882675.1. GTDB lineage: Bacteria > Bacteroidota > Bacteroidia > Cytophagales > Cyclobacteriaceae > JAOUKJ01. The sequence goes on along the minus strand of JAOUKJ010000532.1, from coordinate 359 downwards.
ATTTCGACTGGGAGTCATGCATGACCATGAACGACACCTGGGGGTTTAAGAAAAGCGACCACAACTGGAAATCGGCCGAACTACTCATTCATAATATCGTGGACATCGCTGCAAAAGGGGGCAACTACCTGCTCAATGTAGGCCCTACTGCTGAAGGGGTCATTCCTGCTCCCAGTGTGGAGCGCCTGGCAGAAATCGGTGAATGGATGCGGGTAAACAGTGAAGTCATTTATAATTCCCGGGGAACGAAAAACTTTAGTGAAGGGGAAGATATCCGATACATAACATCCGGGAACAATATTTATGTTGCCAGCTTAGCGTGGCCGGGCACCTCCTTTACTTTTACGCAGGCCAGGCCC
>JAOUKJ010000531.1 GCA_029882675.1 Cyclobacteriaceae bacterium | reverse complement strand
CATCCAGTAAAAGGAAGATGCCGGATTGTCCTTCATTTTAAGAACCTTAATAAATGGACGATCCGGAGTAAGGTGGTGTCCATGTTCACATGAATCAATACATTTCCGCGCATTACGACAACGCGATAGATCAACAACCATAACAAACTTCTTCCCCTTTATGCCCTTTCGGGATTGGGCTGGCGGTGTGGGAACATGAGTTGTATGCTCAATTGCCGCCTGGTCTACTTCTACGAGCTTGCCATCAGACGAAAGGAGCTTTACTTTGGTGCCTGCTGTGGCGCTGCCCTTGTTTTTCAGCAATGTACCGACTCCTGCAAGTGCCGTCGCTCCGGCAGCTAATCCGTACTTCAAAAAGGATCTGCGTTTATTTCCTTCCATCGTATGTATATTTATCAATTTGTGTATGTTGTAACGTATATTTTTTTTATGATTTATATTTACTTTCAATCACACAACCAATAATTATATTGTCTTCATTGACTAAATTTATAGTATCGAAATTGAAATAAATATGACATTCATCATTTTTGAAAAATAGATATACGATCGACCAGACTTGCACAGTGACTGCCCGTCTGCCAGGAATGGATTTCTTCCAGAAAAAAATATTGTATATTGCTGTGGTAATATCATGTCCAACACCTATCTCGATATTCTGGGGCTGAAGCCCGGCGCAACAAAGCGGGAGATCAAATCTGCATACCGGCAGTTGTCTAAAAAATATCATCCCGATATTAATTCTGCGCACAATGCCCGGGAAATGTTTATTGAAATCAACGAGGCCTATAAATTTCTGATGGACGTCGGACCCGGGAAACAACAAAGGGCTTATGATTATGATCCCTTTGTGAATGAATATGCCCGATGGCGGGAAAAAGCCAGGGAATATGCCTGGAAGCAGGCCAGGGAAGAAACCTTACAGCGCAACGAATTATTGCGCCAAATATTAAGTGTTTTTGATAAAGTAGCCATTGGTGTTGCTGTACTAAACCTGCTGTTTGCCCTGGATTATCTGCTTCCACCAAAGGAATATGCTCAAAAAATTACGGAAATCATACCCATCTATGAAGTGATGATAAATCAAAGTGATGGTAAAATACGCCGCAAGCACCTTTATGATGATATTTATTTCGAATCTTACAGTATGCGTTTTGAAAGCAACCAGACATTAGGCCTGGATCCGAATGGTCAGTCCCTGGTTCATGCCTCCCCGATCTTCAGAAAACCGAAGGCTGCAAGCTTAACTATTTACGGTGAATTAATAACCTTTCCTCAACACTATGGTATCCACACTGTTTTCGGCTACCTCATCCCCGGTGCACTGGCCGTTTGCCTTTTCTACTTTTTTATTTTTAAAACACCTGACCACCGACTCACCCTGGCTCTTTTTCTTTCTGTCGTTCTGGCTTTGCAATTGTATCTTTTTTTCAGGTTCTAACAATGACTGTCAAAACACCTCCCTCAACCATGCTGCCTGATCACATCAATCAGCTGCTGCTTTTGGGCCACGCCTGATTGTTGCCAGACAGTCCGGCCATTTTTAAACATCATAAGTGTGGGGACACCCCTCACCTGGTATTGAGCGGCCACAGCCTGGTTTTTATCAACATCGATTTTAATGATCCGCACCAGGTCTCCTACTTCGGCCGATACTTCTTTAAGAATGGGTGCCTGCATTTTGCACGGCCCGCACCAGTCGGCATGGAAATCAACCAGCACGGGCTTGTCTCCATTGATCAGTGAACTAAAGTTTCCTTTCATTTATTAATCCTTTTTCTTTTTAATATAAATCCACTTTGGGAAGTGATCAATAAACATTCCTAATGAGGCAATGTTATAAAAAAATGTCAATTCGGCAGATAAAAGATAAAAAACAGGGGGAAATATGTTGTTTTGTCAGTTGACAACCCGACATCTAAAGACTATTCATACACCGGCAGGTATTTCAATAACCGGCGCGTAGGGTATCATCAGACCAAAAATTAAAGTCCCCATCTATATCCAATCGCTAATCCCACTCCCGGCTCTACCCTACCCCACTCCTCGGCCCATTCATCATCAGCGTATATCGAAACACCTCCGTTTATTTTGAATAAAAATCCTTTATACCCCGCATAACGATAGCCGATACGTGGAAATCACCCACCTGATATTCCTCATATCCACCATTCCGCACCGGAAGACACGCCGTAATACGATCAATGATCCGGCCATAAAATTCAGCCATCCATAACTCTCCGGTCTGATTTCCGACCAAAAGCCTGATTTTAACCCAGTAGGAATAATTGATGCAATATTCATGGGGTTTAAATTGTGGATAAATCACAAATAAATTGGGTGAATTTAAAATTAAAAAAACAGGCCCCGGTTTTGGTCATAAGTCATATTATTTGTTAAATTTATACACAGAGCAACAACATAGCCCTAATATTGCTACACGTTGAGCAAACCGTAATACACTGAGAAAAGGTTTATGAAATAGTATTAATGACCGGAACTTGTGGTTTTAATATCATGTAGTTAAAGACGGTCCATCCACAAAAGCCAAAAACATGACTTCCATACTTCTGGGCGAATCATTTCTGGGTCTGCAAATCAGGCCAGCCGACTCCGCCACCGAAGAAATGTTTGGGCTGGATAGTGAGGAGTAATAATTTTGTTTTTGCCTGCACTTCTGTCAAAAGGCCTTTAACCCCGTGGGGTGAAATATTTATAGCCCGGGAGCAAAGAGAGATCAAACCCCGTAGGGGTGGCACATCTGTAGCTGGTAGTCCAGCCTTGGGGGAGAAGTGAACAGTCGGCATAGTCGGCAGTATATAGGATGAAAGCCATTACCAGAAAAGCTGTTATGGTTTCAACATTCAAGCCGGAGACAGGACTTGGCTGATCCGAAGTTAATACATGCCAACATGACCAATGCATACCCCCCAAATGGCAGATGGCATACCTTTAAATAAGTTTGATATTATCTAATACTATGGTTCAAATAATATATTTTATCATGCCTATTAACTATATGTTTATTATTTTCGCTATTTTGAGACAAATTAAATGAACTACTCCGGGGCAGAGCCCCGAAGTATCAAATGGAGATTTTTGTTTTTTCCGACCCAAAGGGTGGGGGAATTAAACCACTTTTTGATTAAAACCAATGAAATTTCAGAAAATTAATAATATCGTCGGTTGG
>JAOUKJ010000066.1 GCA_029882675.1 Cyclobacteriaceae bacterium | reverse complement strand
CTACGAATGGCATCTTCCAGAAAAAGAACTTTGACCTGATCCTGTAATTTGTTGGTTTTTATGATCTCTTGAGCTATTCTGCCACTTCCCTCCGGACAGCCATCATCGACCAACAACATGTCCCACCTGACATGAGACTGGTTGAATAGCCAATTCAACTGCCGGACTTTATGGAGGAGAAAATTCTCCCCATGCTTGTGCTCCTTTTGACTAAGGATGCGATGGTGCTCTTTATAAAGGGCGAAAATAATCGTGACTTTTATTTGGCGGTTTATTCCCTTAACGATTGACTTGGATACTGCCAATTTCACAGCTAGCCTGGCCAATAAGGGGGCGTTTTCTGTGATGAGTTGATGTTCGGCTATTTTGAGATCATCAGCGTCCAGATCAAACACTAATAACTGATCGGCAAAAGATAAAACGCGAATGAGCTGTTCATCGTTACTTAGATCAGGCTTTTCTGTACAGTTATGAATTATATTTTCTAATGCCTGTTGATACCCCATAAGTAAAACCCTCCTTTCGTGACGTTAAAATAGTCATAATCGTTAAATTTTAAAAACCCTGATATCACTTGAGGTCAAAAATTAGTCATCATCGTCATTTTCATTCTCTTCGTCAGATAAATATTCGGTCATATGATCCATGTCCCCATATTTGCTTTCATATTCTTCCCGAACATCTTGTTTTAACGAGCCCTCATTATCATAATCACTATCTTCTTCAATGATTTCACGTGCTTCAAGTATGGTCATTCTTACCATATAGTAGGTGTCCTCTGTTTCAAAAGGGAGTGCTGACACCTTTTTTTTCTCCTTATTATAGAAATGAATAAGGTGTTTGTGAAATCCTTCCGGATAAGCGAGTTTTATCTGTTCCTGAATTTCGGGCATAAGTTTTTCAAAATCTTTGATAACCCGGGGTTTTTGACTGTTCACCAAACTTCGTATTTATAAGCGTTAATATTAATTATCATGTTGTTTGACTTATTTTGTAATTCATAAGCAGTGCTATAGATTTTGCCCTTTCTTTTATTGTTGTAGCGTTTTCTCCTGAGAAAAGTTCATCAACCGTACGCTCAAATATTACTATCCACTGCTGAAAGTGGGACTTTTCCAACGGCGCTAATTGATTGATTTCAAAATGTACACTCATCGGATTGCCGGTATATTTCATATTGCCCAATAGGGTTGTTTCCCAAAAATCAGTGATTTTCTGTATATGATCGGGCCAGTTGATTTCAACAACTTCATTAAAAAAGTATCCAATGACTTTATCACTCCTGGCGTGTTCATAAAACGTATTAACAAGTAATTCTATGTCGTTTCTGTTTTCTATATCACTCATAAGAACATCTTTTTTAATGAAAGTGTTTAATAAAAATAGAACACTTTTATTGATGTAGCAATAATAATATTGAATTCTGTTTTTTCTATCGATGAAGATAAGACAAAAGATAATAATGAACAAAGGTAAATGATATACATGAACGATTTAAAAATCCTGTGAACGAAAAAGCATGATAAAAATCATTAATAAAACTATCTAAAAACAGTCATAATTACAGTTAAAATGGGCACAAAGAGATGATTTATTTTGTTATGTAAGAAATTAACCATCAAACAATTGTCATGGAAGTCAAAAAAAATAACCAATATGTATTAGAAAATAAAAGGTTTTTATTTTTCAATATAGGTATTATTATTAGCCTTACATTGGTAATTACTGCTTTTGAATGGAAGTTTTATGATAAAGCTGAAAAGGTAAAGCAGGAAGTTGTTGTGGCACTGGAAGATCAGATAGTGCCTATCACAGAAATTCCTGAGCCTGAGCCACCAAAACCTAAGGTGATTGCCCGCGAATTCATAGAGACCACCGAGCCTGAACCTGAATTACCAGAAGTCGAAATTATCATTGACCAGCAGGAAATCATTAATTTTGAGCCTTTCGTGGTGATTGAAGATCTCACTCTGGAGCCTGAAGAAGTATCGGACGAGCCTTTCCTGATTGTAGAAGATATGCCGGAGCCTATAGGGGGGTATGCAGCCTTTTACCAACATGTTTCGAACAACATCAGGTATCCACAGCAAGCCAGGAGGATGGGGATTGAAGGAAAGGTGTTTATCGGATTTGTAGTGGATGAGTATGGCCGACTCACACAATTGAAGGTTGTGAAAGGCATTGGTGCAGGCTGTGACGAAGAGGCCCTGAGGGTGGTGCAAACCTCTCCACCCTGGAAACCAGGTAACCAGCGGGGCAAAAACGTCAAAGTACGAATGGTAGTGCCTATTCGTTTTATGTTAGAACGTCATGATGAGATAGGCTGATCAAATGTTATGATTAATTTAGTTTCGTAAGACTTTGTTTAAGTGATTCTATTTTAATTTCGGCATCAGCGAGTTTTTTCCTTTCTACGTCCACGACTTGTGAGGGTGCATTATTGACAAACCGTTCATTGCTCAATTTTTTATTGATTGATGAGATAAAACCCTCCATGTATTTGAGCTCTTTTTGAAGTTTTTCCAGTTCTTCCTCCTGATTAGCATGTCCCTGAAGGGGTATGTAAAATTCCTCCCCTTTTATCAGAAAGGCAGGGGTGGTATCATCTGTATCCTGTTTTGCTGCAAAAGCAGACAGATTGGCCAGCTTTACCACGTAATCTTCAAACTTTTGATACCGGGCAAAATGTTTTGTTCTCACAAAAACCTCCAGGCTTTCTTTTGGTGAAATTTTCTTATTATTTCTGATGTTTCTGATCTGTGAGATGATCTCAAAGGCAATTTCTGCTTCTTGTATTATGGACTGATCGACAGGTGAGGCTACAGGCCACTTACTGACAATGAGGTAATCCTTTTCGTCTCTTTCCTTAAAGTTTTGCCAAATTTCTTCTGAGATAAAAGGCATAAAAGGGTGTAGTATTTTCATCAGGTTTTCAAATAACCGGATGGTGGCCGTATAGGTTTTTTCATCAATGGGTTTACCAAATTCCGGTTTAATCATTTCGAGGTACCATGCGCAGAAGTCATTCCATATCAGTTTGTAAACACTCATTAGGGCATCTGATATGCGAAATTTTGAAAAATGGTCTTCTATTTCAAGTAGAACTGTGTTGAAGCGGGCTTCAAACCATGCAATGGCTTGTTGATTAGCGAAATCTGTTTTCTGATCATCAATAGTCCAACCTTTAACTAATCGGAAGGCATTCCAGATCTTATTGGCAAAATTCCTGCCTTGTTCGCAGAGTTTGATATCAAACAACAAATCATTCCCTGCCGGCGAACTAAATAGCATTCCGGTACGTACGCCATCAGCCCCGTACTGCGAAATAAGTTCGATGGGATCCGGGGAATTGCCTAAAGATTTAGACATTTTCCGACCCTGTTTATCGCGTACAATGCCTGTCAGGTAAACATCTTTGAAAGGTTTATCACCCATATATTCATAACCGGCGATAATCATCCGGGCCACCCAGAAAAAGAGAATTTCTGGCGCGGTAACAAGTACATCTGTCGGATAAAAATAGCTTAAATCATGATTTTGAGGAGGTACGAGTTTCCCTTTTGTTTTATCAAATAACTCCCCTTCAAAGCCATCAAAAACAGCCATTGGCCATAACCAGCTCGAAGCCCAGGTGTCTAATACATCCTGATCCTGGCGAAGGTCTGATAATTTGAGTTGCTTATTGCCACTTTTTTCTTTTGCTATTTCCAGGGCCTCTTCAGGTGTTTCAGCAACCACAAAATCATCTTCGCCAAAATACCAGGCGGGTATCCGGTGGCCCCACCACAACTGACGTGATATACACCAGTCTCTCACATTTTCCATCCAATGCCGGTACGTGTTTTTAAATTTGGAAGGATATAGGGCTATTTCATCATTTTCCACCGCATCCAGTGCGGGTTTCGAAATGGCCTTCATGTTTATAAACCATTGAAGCGATAGTCGGGGCTCTACTACACTGTCAGTACGCTCTGATCGACCGATCTTAGTGATAAAATCTTCTTTGCCGGTAAGATAACCCGCTTCTTCCAGATCCTTTACAATCATTTTTCTTGCCACAAACCGATCTTTGCCTGTGTATTTTTCGACCTGGCAATTTTCATTGAGGGTACCATCGGCATTGAGTGTGTCAATCACTTCCAAATGATGCCTTTGGCCTATTTCGTAGTCATTCGTATCGTGGGCCGGAGTCACTTTTAAGCATCCCGTTCCAAATTCCTTGTCTACGTAATCATCTGCAATAATGGGGATTGGCCTGTTGATAAAGGGTACCAGTGCGTGCTTGCCAATCAGGTGGGTGTATCGTTCATCGGATGGATTAACGGCAATAGCACTGTCACCAAGAATCGTTTCTGGTCTTACGGTTGCCACAGTAACCCATTCATCTTCCGATTCTTTTATTTTATACCTTATGGAGTATAAGGTTGCCTTTTCTCCATCCTCCCTGTAGAGAACTTCTTCATTGGAAAGTGCCGTTTGAGCTTCGCAATCCCAATTGATCATACGTAAACCACGGTAAATATGTCCTTTGTTATAAAAGTCGACGAAAACACGGATGACGGCTTTATAATATTTTTCTTCCATGGTGAACCGCGTACGGTCCCAGTCACAACTTGCGCCAATTTTTTTTAATTGTTCGAGTATGATTCCTCCGTATTTTTCTTTCCATTCCCAGGCATGTTCTAAAAACTCATCTCTGGACAGGTCAGCTTTGGATATCCCTTTTTCCCTGAGAAGTTGTACAACTTTGGCCTCTGTAGCAATAGATGCGTGATCCGTACCCGGTACCCAACAGGCTTCTTTTCCTTCCATACGGGCTTTCCTAATCAGAATATCCTGTATGGTATTATTGAGTATATGCCCCATATGCAAAATACCTGTGACATTTGGGGGAGGAATGACGATAGAATAAGGTGTCTTATCCTTATTTGGTTTTCCCCTGAAGAATCCATTGTTCATCCAGGAGGAATACCATTTATCTTCTACTTCAGCAGGGGAGTATTTGGTGGAAAGTGACATATTGTTGATTACCTCTTATTAATAAGGCTGCAAAATTAATGAATTTCGCCAATCTGAATATTTTATTTGAAGATTATTCTTCCGGATCCCCAAGTTGGGGCATCCTGAATCGGGGAATATCCGAAGGCGCGTGCTCTTTATCAAAAATTTGCCTTATTTGTGCTGCAATTTCAGGGTATTCATTGGCTACATCATTTTCTTCAGTGATATCAGTCTTTAAATTATAAAGTTCAAACACCATACTTTCTTTATTGTTTTTTATGTTTGATCGAATCCCTTTCCAGTCACCCATTCGTACGGCCTGTTGGCCACCATATTGCGGAAACTCCCAATAGAGGTAGTCGTGTTCCACCTGATCCTGAGGTCGGCCCTGCATCGTTGGTAACATGCTTAGTCCATCAGTTGGGGGTACAGAAGCCCCGGTTATTTCGCAAAGTGTGGGCATCATATCATAAAAAGAAGAAATGAGCGGACTTTCTGTTTTTACATCAATGATTCCCGGCCAGGAGGCAATCATAGGTACTCGTATGCCCCCTTCTTTCACATACCCTTTCCCCCAGGTTCGCTCTGACTTAAAGGGCTTAGCGCTATTGAAATAGGGACTGTCTGAGCCGCCATTGAAAGTGGGGCCATTGTCGCTGGTGAAAATGATAAGTGTATTTTCATATAATCCCAGAGTCTTTAATTTCTGAACCAATTCGCCCACCTGTTCATCAAGGTATGAAACCATAGCAGCATAGGTCGCGTGAGGGTATCGGTTGGGGAAATAACTACGGTCTCCAAGGTAAGGAGTTTCATCCCCGAATTTTTCACGGTAGTAGTCGACCCATTTCCGGGGAGCTTGAAGGGGTGCATGCGGAATTGGTGAGGCATAATATAGAAAAAATGGATTCGCTTTATTGTCTGCAATAAATTGTAGAGCTTCCTCATGCATTAGCCGGGGAGCATAATCCGTAAGGTGATAGTCGGCGTAGCTTGCCGTGTCAAGCGGATCACTATTTTTTTCCAGTTTGGTGTTTGGTACAACCAATTTGTTATTGAGCAAAACCTTTTCCCTGTTCTTCCAGAGGTGTTGCGGAAAATAGGTATGTGCCTGTCGCTGGCAGTTATAACCATAGAAAAAGTCAAACCCCATCGTATTGGGAATGCTATTGGATAGTGGTCCACCTAAGCCCCATTTCCCAACCATTCCTGTCGCATAACCAGAATTCTGCAGGACTTTGGCCAGGGTAATTGTACTGTCGGGTAGGGGATACTGTCCTTCCAGATTAGGATCTGTGACTGCTTTAGCGAAGTCCCACACATCTCCTCGTTCCCCCCATTCATGGTTTCCCCGGATGGGTGTATGACCTGAATGCAGCCCGGTGAGTAGTACGCTTCGTGCAGGCGCACAAACAGGGGCTCCGGAATAGAAATTCGTAAAACGCATTCCTGTTGCGGCCAGCTGGTCAATATTGGGGGTTTCTATTTTATCCTGGCCATATACCCCTACTTCACTGTATCCGAGGTCGTCAGCGAGGATAAAGATGATATTGGGCTTGTTATTTTTTTTTTCCGTTGGCGGGTTTGATTTACAGCCGGGCAGGGCAATAGCTGCCGTAAGTGTGATTATAATAAAGGATAGGTGTCTCACTTTTGTTATTATGTTTTGTTGAAACAATAATAATAAAAGAAAATTCATTTACAGCCTAATAATGGGGTAATAATGAGTGAATTACAATGGAGGTTGATGTATTTGTTCACAATGATCAATAAAAATGATATTCATTGTCAATAGCTGTTTTATCTTCGCCTCCGACGATTTGCTGGTTTTTTTCGCCGGGGCATCTTATTTTGCAATTTCTCTATGTTAATGATTTCAGGAGGTAGATAAAACTCTACTTTTGCACTTAAGATAAAGTAGGCATCCTTCTTATTTGGGTTTCCTCTTATTGAGCCTGCTTCGCGTAAGGAAGCTCCTACTTCAGGGCCGCGGTCAGCTAATTTTGCTGAAATAGGATCATCAAATGAAGAATTGTCAATATACACCGTGCTGACATCATCAAGGTAGTCAGTAAAAGTTTTTCTGTATCCACCTTCCAATACTACATTAAAAAAGGGATTGATCATGACTTTAATGCCTGCGCCTACAGGTATGACGGGGGTTGCGCGTGCATATCTGCGGCCTTCGGTCTGGCGAGGCCTGAGCCTGTATAACTTCCCATCAAGGGTAGCCCAGGGGGTGAAAATATTCACGCCAACACCAGTAAAAACATAAGCATTAAAAGGTTGCCTTTGATAAAACCGGCTGCCATTAGTAATGAAGTTGTATTGCCCACTTACCGTTATTTCATGATTATTTCCTTTAAAGGAAAGGTTTCTTGTAAGGTGTACCGGCTTGTTTTTGTCATTGTCAGCACCAGCAAGGCGAAAGAAGATATATTCTGTTTTAATGCCTACCTGTGGATGCGCCATGAAAAGTATCGCGCCATCAATGTTCAAAGATGGATCAAGGATGTCTCGCGGGCTATTTAAATCCCCAAAATAAGAGGAAATACCACTCCCTCCCGACACCAAAAAGCGTCGATTAAACTGACTATTAAAAAAAGTTTGTGCATCTACCGATTGCGCGAAGGTAAATAAGGTAAACACAAAGACTAATATACGTTTCATATCAACACCCATAATTCAGCTTAAAAGTAATACAAATGAAACAATAATAAAAATTTGAATGATATATTGTGTTTAAATCAGGTGTTTGTCGAATAATAAACCTGCCTACTCATTAAATATTAAAGGGATGCTTACCCGCGTATCGTCCCACAGCATCACTAAATCTGCCAGATTATTTTTCTGTTCAAAAGCAATTGTGAAGGCTTCCCATATCTTTTCTGTTTTTGAAACAGGCACTTCGAATCGCATAACATCAAGTTCTTCTGAATAATTATAGTCACCCCAGAGGCCAAGCCCACCGTTGATGATGATGGTCCATTTTTCTACGTCGGGAATGGTAAATATGGAATAAGTGCCTGCCGACAACGGGTTGCCCCCAATGGTGATGTCTTGTGTTACGGTAATTTCAGTGGCCTCATTCGCACCGGTACGCCATACCTTCCCATAAGGCACAAGGCTACCAAAGATTTCACGGTCTTTTTTATGTGGTTGACAGTAGGTTATTTTCACATAAGAGTTTTCATATTTCATGGTGACGATTGCCGTAGGACTGGGGCGGGGTTTTACGGCTTCCTGACCAAAACCCTGCGTTGAAATGCCAAATGCCAATATCAGTATGAAATAATGTAGCTGCTTCATGATTTTTATTTAATTTGCACACAAATATAGTGATAATTAATATAAGGCAAATAAAATGGAGTTAAGTTGATCAATGGAGAAGCCGGATTTTGATGATATATATATGGAATTGGCAGTTAACCTGGCCAAACGTTCGCATTGCGTAAAAAGGCATGTTGGTGCAGTGTTGACCAAAGATACGCGGATAATCTCAGTGGGTTATAACGGTCCGCCGGCCGGAACACATAATTGCGATGTTGAGTTTCCGGAGACAGGATGTTCAAAAGACTCCAAAGGAAGTTGTTCGCTGGCTATTCATGCTGAACATAATGCGATTTTATATGCTGTTAAAAATAAAACTTCAGTAGAAGGTTCTTCGCTGTATGTAACCTTATCGCCTTGTATAGCCTGTGCCCGAATTATTTTCACCATGGGAATAACGAAAGTCATGTACCTGAAATCCTATGCCGAATATAAAGGACTGGCAGAAGATGAGGGTGTTGATTTCTTAAGAAAATTTGGCGTGCCTACGATCAAATATACAGGTAACCTGACCAATGTGACCCATATGATTTAAGATTTTTTAATCGATCAATAATTATTTAACAATTTCTCTAAAAGGGTTGTTTTATATTAATTCAACAACTATATTAATACCGAATTAAGTAATTGTTTAACCTTTTTAACCAAGAGAAATTATGATAGCTCAACCAGCAGAAAAGGAGAAAGTAGCAGAGATTCTGTACCACTATTCACATTGTCTTACTGCAATGGACGATGTGAAAGATTTGATTGTTCATAAAAAGGAAATCCAGGCTATAAACAAGCTGAAAGACATAAAACATGACCTGACAATGGTAGGGAACTGGTTGAAAGAACTCCATGACCAAATGGAATAAGATTAAGCATTTTTTATATTGAGGTTTTGATTTCCATAAAAGGATAAGTCTGTGTTTGTTATCAATTTGGTGAGAAGCGCAATTTGTCCGATGTGGTAGGAGAGGTGTTCGGTGACGTGAATGATAGATGAAACCCCTGTGTGTTTAAATCCTTGAATCAAATAAACAGCGTTGAGCTGTTGAGAAGTAAGGTTAGTGATCACGGCGCAGGCTTCATCAGTTGTGTTATTGAATAAATTAAGTAGTGCGCTTTTGTTCTTGCCGCCCCTGACAGAAAATTCATCGGCTCTAATTCGCGAGTCAGGCTGTTCACCTAAGGCTGATATGATGTATTGCCTGATGTTGCCACTCAGGTGCATGATCAGATTGGCAATACTGTTTGTGTTTTCATTGGGTTTGTGCCAGATTTGGTCTTCGCTGAGGCGGGAAAGACACTTTTCTAATCGTGGTATACTTAATTTAATGTAATACACTGATTGCGCTATAAATAATTGTTCTGAACTTTTATCTTGCATCTCGTATAGTTTTAACCTGAATTATTCAGGTGAGTGTTTAAGTCAGCATGAAGGCTAAAATTACTGTTATTTTTTTAAATGCAGCATAGTTTAGTTGAATGTATAGATCATACTAAAACACCATTGATGCCGGGGGCGCTAATGCCGCTGGAATAGGTTCTGTAATGTGCTTTTTAGTAGCCCTGGAAGTTCATGTTCGTTGTCAGTCGGTCTTCTTCGCCATTCCTTGATAGAAAGCCAGCTCATTATTTGGCAAATTGAAATTAATCAGATTATTTCGTTGGCAAAGACTAAATCACTTAATCATGAAGCACTTATTTATCATCATTTTCTTTTTTCTGGTTCAGACTACTTTTGGTCAATCCAAAGGTCAGATCGGTATTTTTAACCACAGTGAAGACATTGGTGGGCCGAAAAATGCGGGTTCATCGGAATATGATTCAAAAGGCCAGGAGTATACGCTTACGGGCTCAGGCTATAATATCTGGTTTGAGCGGGATGAATTTCATTATTTGTATAATGAAATAGAAGGTGATTTTATTATTACAGCGAATTTTGCTTTTATAGGGGAAGGCAATAATCCACACAGAAAGGTGGGACTGATGATCAGGGAGTCAACAGACGATAATGCGGCACATATCAGTGCTACGCTTCACGATGATGGGTTGACGGTATTGCAATGGAGAGAGCTGAAAGGGGCTTTTATGCGGGATCCCGAAGATGAGATATTTACACCAAAGCACCATTACAGTATTTTGCAATTGGAGCGGGTAGGAAATGAGTTTATTATGCGGGCGGCCCATTGGGGAGAGCCCCTCCAACGGGTAGGATCTCACCGTATGGATGTCATGCATGGAAAGGTGTTGGCCGGACTTTTTATTTCTTCGCACGATGCCGAAGCCATTGAACAGGCTAAAGTGTGGAATGTGCGGATAGACCGGCCTGTAGGGGGGGATTACAACCCGGGCAGAGAAGGGTATCTGGGTTGCCGACTGGAGACCATGAATGTATTTGACGGCAAACGGAAGGTTATTTATGAAAAACCAGACAGGTTTGAAGCACCTAATTGGATGCCCGATGGTAAAAAATTGCTGTTTAATATGGACGGTTCATTATATAAAATACCTGTTGACGGTGGTGATCTGGAAAAACTTAATACGGGCTTTGCTGATCGAAATAATAACGATCACGGAATATCATTCAACGGAAAACTACTTGCCATCAGCCATCACCGGGAGGGTTTGAATGGTGGGGGATCGACAGTTTATGTCCTTCCCCTGGAAGGAGGCACACCCCGTATGGTGACGGAAGAAACGCCCTCTTATTGGCACGGATGGGCGCCCAACAACAAAGAGGTGGTGTATGTGGCCCAGCGTGATGGCAAGTCCGTTTACAATATATACAAAAACTCCATTGAAGGGGGCAAAGAAGTAGCCCTTACTGATGTGCAGCCGGGCGAACATGTAGATGGTTGTGAATATTCACCGGATGGTAAATACATATACTACAATGGCAGTAAATCAGGCACCATGCAAATATGGCGTATGAGGCCTGACGGAACCGGAAAAGAGCAGCTTACCTTTGATGAATATAATGACTGGTTTCCACACATCTCTCCTGATGGGAAGTGGATGGTGTATATCTCGTTTCCACATGATATTCCGGTAAATGGACATCCGAGCTATAAGCGTGTTACGCTAAAACTCATGCCGGTAGCGGGTGGCCCGGCACGGGTGATAGCCTATATGTATGGCGGACAGGGAACCATTAACGTGCCCTCCTGGTCGCCAGACAGTAAGCATATTTCCTTTGTGAGCAATTCAGGAAGGTAAAATATTTGTTATTTCACATGTTCTTCCGCAAGTGTTCCTGTGGCATTATGCACCATAATGCCCTGGAACATCAGGGTAAACCGGGCCTGAGCCAGATCAGATTTGGCCATAAAATAATCGCGGTTGGCCTGGGAAAACTCGATCAGGTTAAGCAGGCCCAGGTCATAACTTTCTTTGTTGAGTGAATATGACTTTTCTGCTGCTACCATTTGCGCATTGGCCAGTTCAAACACCTTCAACGCATCGTTGTAGTTGAGGTATGCATTGAGCACTTCTGACTTGACAATTAATTCATTTTTTTCCCGGTCAAGAGTCGCGTTTTGATAAGCGATTTTGCTTTGGGTATACGATGCCCGGTTGCCAAGCCCGTTGAATATCGGAATATTGATTGCTAACCCATAATAAAGATAAGTGTTGTCTGTGAAAAACTGCTGGCTAAATGCACGGTTGTCCAGGCCATGAACCTTGTTGTATTGTGATCCATAAGCGGCAAAGGCAGAAAGACTGGGAAGGCCCCCGGCCCGGGTGATAGCCATATCAAATTTTTGAGAATTTTCCATTAACATACTGGCTTGTAAGTCACCTCGTTGCGATTCAGCAGTGATATATAACTCTTCAAGGGAAAAGTCATCCTGTACGATGTTGTTGAGCTGTGGAGCAACTAATTGATAATCTATAGAAGGGTCTGATTGCATGGCCAGGGCCAGTGATGTCTTTGCATTACGCAGGTTTACCTCGGCACGGAATGCTTCCAGTTCGGCATTTTTCACCAGTGCAACCTGATTATATTCTTCAACACTCGCTTTGCTGCCCAATTCCACCTCATTTTTGATTTGCAGAAGGCCCGTCTGTTGTAGAGTAAGGTTTTCCAGGGCAATTTTCAATAATTCCTGATTGAGGATGGTTTGCAGGTAGGCCTGAGCAACCTGACTTATGACTTCCTGACGGGTGAACTTCACTAATTGCTCCTGACCTGCCAACTGCTGGCGGGCGGATTTCAGCGTATTTTGATTTTTGAAACCCCCAAAGAGCACTACATTGGCATTGATACTGCCGGATAAAAAATCTAT
>JAOUKJ010000530.1 GCA_029882675.1 Cyclobacteriaceae bacterium | reverse complement strand
TTAGCCCTATTTTACTCAAATCTTTTTTACCTTATATCCCCCCAAGGTAATTCCCAGTAGAGCATTATAGGGATTTATCTGCTTTGATCATTTCTAAAAACGACCAAAAATAAAATTGAAAAAAACCAAACAACTTGTCATATTTTCAAAGTTCCTGTAACTAACAGGTTAGAAACCAAACAACTCAATGAATCAGGATATTGAAAACGCCTTTCTGGAAGCCATCGAACAAGACCGGCACAAGCTGCTCAGGATCTGTTCGGTATATGCCAAAGACGAGGACGATAAAAAAGACCTTTTTCAGGAGGCATTGATCAATATCTGGCAGTCGATGTCCGGTTTTAATGGCCACGCTTCACTGAGTACCTGGATGTACCGGATCACGCTCAATGTCTGCCTTCGCCTGCAATCAAAGAATGCTAAAATGACTGACAAGTTCCGGAATCTGGACAGTATCAGTATAGAAAATATCCGGACAGATGAAAAGGACAATGGAGAACATGCAAAACTGGTACAACTTAGAAACTGCATCAAAAAGTTGAATGATGCCGACAAGGCCGTGATCACGCTGTACCTGGAGGAGCTGCCCTATAAGGACATCTCGGAGATCACCGGACTATCGGAAAACAACGTGGCTGTGAAGATTAAAAGGGTTAAAGAAAAATTGTTGAACTGTATAAGGGGGAAATCATGATAGAGGACGAATTAATAACCATCTGGCAATCGTCTCCCAGGGAGGAGCAGGTCAAGTTTGAGAAATCGCGTTTGATGATTGAAGTGGAAACAAGTTTAGACCGTTTTCATAAAGCGATCAAATACGGGATTGTGATTGAAGCGATAGCAGTATTGATAGCAAGTCCCGTTTTTATTTACTATATTTTCATTGTTCCGCATATACTCTCAAAAGTTGCCTCGGCATTAATAGCCATTTGGGGTATATTTATCATTATACATTTAAAACGGGCGAAAAGGAACAAACCAGACCTGTTTTCGGAATCCTATCTCCTATATTTACATAAGACCAGAGAATATCTTTACAAACAAAAAAGATTGCGGGACACTGCCCTGTATTGGTACATATTACCAGCCAATGCCTTTGTATTTTTGTTCCTGGCCGGGTTCATTGGAATTCCTGAAAAAACTACCTACCTCATTGGAATGGTAATCATTTGTACTTTGCTGGGAATTAAGACATATTACTACAATAAAAGAGTAGTCAAAAAAAAGATTATACCGCGATTGGAAAAAGTAGAAGAACTGATCAAAGTGATGGAGAGCAAAGAGTAATATAACCGTTGATGTTTTAATACATCCCTTTATGAGAAAGAAAAAAGAAGTAGAAGAGCTGATTTCATCTTTTGGCAAACCAAAAAACCAAAGTTTTCCTTTCCATATGATTGAGCGGTATTTCCGAAATAAGGATAATTCAAAGGCCTTTCAGGTACTGTCGGACAAAACATGCAATGACCTGGATTTTGAGGAATTATTCATGTTTACCGACCGTACCAGCTCGAAGCCAGGACAGCAATATCTCTATAACCGATTGAGAACAATTTCGCCTGAGAAGAGGAACAATGATCCGGAAGAAAGGATCATCCAAAGGTTTACTGCAGATACCGACTTTCGGATCAGAATACAAAAGCTTCTTTCAAAGTTAGACAAATATGAAGCGTATTATATTTCTTCCCTGTTCCAGGAAGAACACATAAAAAGGCCCGGGTGGTACTTTATAGTCCCCCTACTCTCTTTTACAAACGTTCTTTTACTCCTTATGTTATGGATTACTTCACAGGCATTTTTTGTCCTGCTGGCAGTTTATATAGTCAATTTTGGCATTCACCTGTGGAACAAGAAAAACCTGAACGTTTACCTGGATTCCATGCCGGAACTGCTCAGGTTAAAATTCATAGCAGACAAATTGTACAGGGAGGAGGCGCTTTTACAGGAAATTAATCCCGGTTTACCAGATTCGGTTAAAGTTATTGGGCAAGTGGGTAAAAGGATGGCGTTTTTCCAAATGGAAGCGAAAATCCAATCAGAATTATCAGGCTTATTTTATCTGGTTTCTGAGTTGATTAAAATTATGTTCCTCCTAGAACCTCTTATGCTTTTTGGAGTCCTAAAACGTATGGATACAAGGAGGGCAGAGATTGAAAACGTGTTCTCTTTTGTAGGGCATATTGATATGCTGTGCTCAATAGCTTCTTTGAGAAAGGGGTTGGATACTTATTGTTTACCCGTTATCGGCAAAAGCGATTGTACTATAAAGGCCAACAAAATATATCACCCACTGGTTTTTGACTGCGTTCCAAATAATATTGAAGTAAAGGGCAAATCCATATTATTGACAGGCTCAAACATGTCTGGTAAAACCTCATTTATTAGAACAGTAGGAGTAAACATGATTACCGGCCTGACCATTAATACCTGCTTTGCCGAATCGCTTACTATTCCCCTGGCCCGCATTCATTCGGCGATACGGATCAGCGATGATTTGATGAATGATAAGAGTTATTATTTTGAAGAAGTACAGACTATTAAAGATATGATCTTAAATAGCGTGAATGGGAGTAGAAATCTGTTTTTTCTGGATGAAATTTATAAAGGGACGAACACGGTCGAACGCATTTCAGCCGGTAAGGCGGTACTTTCTTATCTGGCCGGAAATGGAAATATTGTATTTGTATCTACCCACGACATGGAGTTGACTGATTTGCTATCGGACGAATATGATTTATACCATTTCAGTGAGCAGGTTGATGAAAAAAATGTAGATTTTGATTATAAACTAAAAAAAGGCAAGCTGAAAAACCGTAATGCGATCCGGATACTTCAAATAAACGGTTATCCGGAACATATTATTAATGAAGCGACCCTACTTTCTGAACGATTAGTGTCATATAAACCTTCATATCATGTATAAATACTCAATTACAGCCCTGTTAATCTTCTTCGCCAGCCACCTGGCATCTTGTCAGGCACCAACGGTCATATCTGATGAGGTAAAGGACAATATCCGGTCACGCGTCGATAAGGAAATCAATACGAGTATTGTGGTGGGCATTGTTGATGCGGAGGGTACCCATTATTTCAGTTACGGGTCTAAATCGCTTAAGACTCAGGATCCAGTGGATGAGCACACGGTCTTTGAAATTGGCTCGATTACCAAGACATTTACCGGAATCCTTCTGGCAGATATGGT
>JAOUKJ010000529.1 GCA_029882675.1 Cyclobacteriaceae bacterium | reverse complement strand
TATTCGGGATATCTGTGAAGATGAAGTATCCTACATCAACAACAACAGGCACCGAATAACCACCTTTTATGATGAAAGCATTAAGGAAGCGGTTTTTCAGGGAAGCACCTGGCAACAACAGGTAGAACGCATCATAGAAGAGCTTCCTGAACTTATTTATATCAGTTTTGATATTGACGGCCTAGCACCTGCCTATTGTCCAAACACAGGTACTCCTGTGCCTGGGGGGCTGACTTTTGAAGAAGCCACCTATCTGATCCGATCAGTGGTAAAGGCAGGAAAAACCATCATAGGATTCGATTTAAACGAAGTGGCACCGGGCGATTCGGAATGGGACGAAAATGTAGGTGCGCGGTTATTGTACCAACTGGCCTGCTGGATGGGCGTTTCCCAGGGGAAGATAGAAGCTACGATTAGTTAAATTTCTTTATATTACCGACTTATTATTTTCGAATCTCATATAAAGTGAGTTATTTAACTGAGGTATTCCCTCTGAAACACCATACCTCGTCATTAACATCAATAAGACTTGCATGCAACATTTTTTAGATTATACAGAAAATATACTGATCGGATTTGCCAATTGGGTGTGGGGTATGCCGTTACTCCTGCTTCTTCTGGGAGGTGGTTTCTTTTTAATGGTCTATTCTCGTTTTCTCCCTTTTAAACATTTTGGTCATGCCATAGCTGTTTTGCGGGGAAAATATGATCACCCGGACGATCCCGGTCAAATCAACCATTATGAAGCCTTATCCACTGCGCTTGCTGCAACCATTGGCATGGGCAATATCAGTGGAGTGGCTGTAGCCATTACCATCGGCGGCCCGGGGGCGCTCTTCTGGATGTGGATATCTGCATTCGTAGGCATGGCTACCAAATTTTATACCTGCACACTTGCGGTGCTTTACCGTGGAAAAGACTCCAACGGGGAAATCCAGGGCGGACCCATGTACGTTATCGTTGAGGGCCTGGGTAAGGCCTGGCGCCCTTTGGCGGTTCTTTTTTGCATCACTGGAATGTTTGGTGCCCTGCCTATTTTTCAGGCCAACCAACTCACCCAGGCCATAAGCGATATAGTATTGGTTCCCGCAGGCCTGGTAAAGGCCAATGCTGAATCCACCTTCTTTTCAGATCTCATCATCGGAATCGTCATTACCATTTTTGTAAGTATGGTGATTTTCGGAGGAATAAAACGCATAGGTAAAGTGGCCGGCAAGATGGTGCCCGTAATGGCTCTGTTATACTTTTTCGCGGTGATTGTAATCCTGTTGTTGAATTACGAAGAAGTCCCCAGGTATTTTGCAATGATATTCAGCAATGCTTTTACCGCTGAAAATTATAATGGGGATCCGATGCTGGGAGGGATACTGGGCGGCCTCATCATACTGGGAACACGACGGGCTGCCTTTTCCAATGAGGCGGGTATCGGCACAGCACCCATGGCCCATGGAGCAGCAAAAACCAAAGAGCCCGTCCGTGAAGGACTGGTAGCCATGCTCGGGCCTGCCATCGATACACTTTTCATCTGTACGCTTACCGGACTGGCCATTCTCATTACCGGGGTATGGCAGACCTCCGATGCCAATGGAGTCTCCTTAACAGCAAGTGCCTTTAACAACGCATTTCCCGGCTTTGGCAGTTATATCCTCATGATCTGTATACTTATCTTTTCATTCACCTCTTTGTTTAGCTATTCCTATTATGGATCTAAATGTCTGGGCTTTCTCATTGGGGCCCACAGACAATTTTACTACAATTATTTTTATGTTTTCACCATACTCGTTGGAGCCACCTCCTCACTCACTGCTATCATTAGTCTCATTGACGGAATGTATGCCCTAATGGCCATTCCAACGATGGTTTCGGCAATATTATTGGCTCCAAAAGTAAATGAAAAAGCGAGGGATTATTTTAGCCGGTTAAAGCAAACAAAAGACTAAAAAGCAAATTTATACGTCATTATTTTGGTCGATAATTTGTGAAAATCATTTTTTTTTATTAGTTTTAGTTTCACGCTAAAATGAAGGCCATGCAATTTCACCCTAATGAACTGTTGATTTACTTTGATCCAGCTACGCCTACCGGTAAAAAAACACTGGCATACGGATCTTCAATATCCAATAACCAGAATGCGTTAAACTGGAACAAAGTAAAGCTCACCGCCACACTGTGGAAAGAGGTAGTGAACCTGCTTGGATTAAGGCCGAAAGACTTGCTTAACCGGTCGCACCCTGAATATCAGGCAAAAGTACGCGGAGGAACATTTAACATGACGGGATGGTTGGAAATACTGGCTAAAAATCCTCAATTGTTGCGTGCACCCATCGCGATTTATAGAAATAAAGCCGTATTATGTATCAGGCCTCAGGACATCCTTAAACTTGACGAAAACCATAATAGAATGCGAAAGGTATTGCCGCATTTACGCCATACGGTATAGTCATTAAACTTGTAAGTTATTATTTTATTAAAAGGTGCACTTGTAGCACCTTTTTTTATTCCAAGGGCTATATTTGCTTTGGATAAACAATAAATAAAATGATAAATAATATTGTTGTAATTGGTGCTGGAACCATGGGTAACGGCATCGCCCACGTATTCGCACAGCAAGAAAAAAAAGTAATACTTAATGATATCTCACAGGACGCCCTTGACAAAGCCATTAATACGATAGCAAAAAACATGGACCGGCAGGTGTCCAAAGGAGATTTTTCTGCTAAAGAGAAGGAAAAATACTTGGCAGGCATCGTTTTATCGACTCAGCTGGAGGATAGTCTGAAAGCCGCTGACCTGGTCATCGAAGCCGCTACTGAGAACAGTAATTTGAAGCTTGATATTTTCAAAACAATAGATCAGCACGCACCAGGACACGCCATACTGGCCTCCAACACCTCCTCTATCTCAATAACGAAAATAGCCGCTGCTACCAAACGGCCCGACAAGGTGATTGGAATGCACTTCATGAATCCTGTACCTGTGATGAAGCTCGTGGAAGTCATCAACGGATACAATACCTCCCCGGCAACAACCGACACCATTCTTAATGAAAGCAAAAACCTGGGAAAAGTGCCGGTGGTCGTCAATGACTATCCGGGCTTTATCGCAAACCGACTACTGATGCCCTTGATCAACGAGGCCATATATGCACTTCATGAAGGCGTAGCAGGTGTGGGAGAAATTGATACAGTGATGAAACTGGGTATGGCG
>JAOUKJ010000065.1 GCA_029882675.1 Cyclobacteriaceae bacterium | reverse complement strand
TCAAACAACAAAGGGCCTATATGGGAGCCGTACTTACCCTGGGTGATAAACGTGAGTTGATCCCGATGATTCAGACAGGTACGGGGATGGAATATTCCCTGACCACCTCCATAAAAAAACTGAGCGTAAACAACAAACCAACGATTGGGCTGCTTCAGGGGCATGGTGAACCCCCGGTTAACGCCTTTCCACAGCTGATGCAGCAGCTGATGATCCTTTATAATGTAGAACCTTATACACTGACGGATACGGCCGCCATACCACGGCACTATACGGCCTTAATGATGATCGATCCCAAAGATACTATACCCTCATCACAACTGAGCCGGCTGGACGATTACCTGGCCGCCAGTGGCAACCTGTTTGTTGCCTACAGTAACCTGGGGGGAGATCTGAATCAGGGCATGCTCACCTCCAATCCGGATATCGGGCTGAAAGGCTGGTTGCGCAGCAAGGGTATTGTGATCGGTGAAGAGTTTATCATCGATGCCAACTGCCTGCCTATAGGCGTACAGGAACAAAATGGCCCTTTTATGATGACCCGGCAGGTTCAGTTTCCTTATTTCCCCGTGGCGAGTACTTTTGGCGAACATCCTGTTTCGCAGGGAATTGAATCAATGATTCTTCCTTTGGTTTCGACAGTGACGTACCAGGGAGACACGACGTTTAAGGCCACAGGGCTGGCCTTTTCCTCCGAGAATACAGGCCTGCGCCCTGCACCCGCATATTTTGACATCAACTATCAGTGGACAGCGACTGACTTTACTTTGGGATCCCAACCCCTGGCTATGGCCATCGAAGGGACGATTGGTAATAACCCCGGGGCAAAAATTGTGGTAGCCGGAAACGGCAATTTCATCACCAATGGCGAAGGACAGCAACAACAGCAGGTAAATCCGGACAACATTAACTTTGCCGCCAATGCCATTGACTGGCTGGCCGATGATACCGGGCTGGTAGAGCTGCGTACCCGCGCTGTGACTTCACGGCCACTCGATGCCGTTGAAGACAGTACACGAAATATGCTCAAATATGGAAATGTCTTCATACCAATACTTGCCATACTCCTCTATGGCTTTATCAGGCGTCAGCAGTACCTGCGAAAAAAACAACAATGGTTACAGGGAAATTTTTAAATTTTATGAATCATGAGTGGTAATTTTTCTACAAAACATCTTTTAATCATTCTGGTGGCCGTAGCCACTATCTATGCAGTGCTGGAATTTACCGGGGGCGAATCGCGAAGTGGATCCCTGCGTGCCACTTTGGTGGATATAAATCAGGATAAGGCAACGAAATTGATGGTGACAAAAAGCGGGCAGACCACAGTCCTGGAAAAAAGTGATGAAGAGTGGGCACTAACGCTTCCCTCCGGAAAAAAAGTAAAGGCCGATGAAAAGAGGATCGCAGATGCCCTTAGTGCCCTGACAGGTATCAACCCTGATCAGTTGGCTTCCCGAAAAAAGGAGAAATGGGCCGAATACAGTGTGGATAGCGCCGGTACCCGCGTTCAGGTTTTTGAAGGAGAGGAAGCAACACTCGATATTATCATCGGACGGTTTGGAATGAAAAGCCAGAACCAGTTTCATACGTATGTGCGGTTGCAGGAAGATGAGGACGTCTACGTGGCCGATAACTTCATGAGTTTTAGCATACCCACCGATCATACCGGATTCAGAAACGGCGATGTGCTTGAATTAAACACCGATTCACTGGCCTCGATCACTTTTACATACCCCGCTGATTCCTCCTTCTCACTGCAAAAAACGATCGAAGGAAATTGGGCGCTGGATGGTGTGGAAGTCGATTCCACCGCTATGGCAGGTTATCTGAGTAAGATTGCTTTTAAAGGCAGTTCCTCCTTTTTCGATGACCAGACACCGGAACAGTTGGGAAAGTCGCATTTTGAGGTGTCATTATTGATGCAGGATTCCGCAGCTCCTGTAGTGATCAAAGTTTTTCAGGCCGGAGGCCGTCAGGTTTTACATTCTACACAAAACCCGGAGTCATTATTTGCTGATGACGGGGTGGTTGAAGAGGTATTTGTGGGACGTGGTATATTTGGCAAAGGCGCCCTCCAATAGACCGGGCCTTTCATTATACCGGGCAAAGAAATTTTTAAATAAGCCACAACACTTTCATTCACCGCTTTGTGAAAGCGGTTTATTATGAATGCCTAAAGTACGCTTGCGGATTTCAGGAATTCATTAACACCTTGAAAAATGTATCCTTGAAAATTATAACATTGTTCCAATGTTAAATATCTTTGCCAAACTATGGAAGCGCTCAAAGAAACCCATTTCTCATTTGAAGGCCAGACTGGCTTTTACCGGGGAAAAGTTCGTGATGTTTACTATTTTGGAGATAAGCTGGCCCTCGTTGCGAGTGACCGGATATCGGCATTTGATGTGATTCTTCCACGGGCCATTCCGCTCAAAGGACAGGTGCTAAACCAGATTGCCGCAAAAAACCTGGAGGCCACAACAGACATCGTGCCCAACTGGGTTGAGCAAATTCCCGATCCCAATGTGACTATTGGCAAGAAGTGTGAAGCTTACCGGGTGGAAATGGTGATCAGGGGCTATCTGGCTGGCCATGCATGGAGGGAGTACAAAGCGGGTAAACGCGTACTGTGCGGTGTTTCCCTACCTGAAGGATTAAAAGAAAATGATAAACTCCCTTCCCCGGTTATTACACCGGCTACCAAAGCAGAGGAAGGGCATGATGAAGATATTTCGCGTGAGGAGATCATAGCCCGGGGAATTATTCCCCAGGCGGAATATGAAAAGCTTGAAAAATATACCTATGCGCTCTTTCAACGCGGCACCGAGCGGGCTGCCAGTCAGGGCCTCATCCTGGTGGATACCAAATATGAATTTGGGAAATATAAAGGAGAGATTTACCTGATTGATGAAATACACACGCCCGATTCCAGCAGGTATTTCTATGCCGAGGGGTATGAAAAGCGGCAGGCTGCCAGCGAAAAACAAAAACAGCTCTCCAAAGAATTTGTAAGGGAATGGCTCATTCAAAATAATTTCCAGGGAAAAGAAGGACAAATTGTCCCTGAAATGACTGATGAAGTTGTAAAATCCATTACAGACCGCTACCTTGAATTATACAGTAAACTCACAGGTGAAGAACTTGTTGCTGATTTTGACGTTGATATAGAAAGCAGGGTTAAAAAAAATATTGAAAAAGCACTCGTAAAGGCTTGATGAAGGCCGTGCTTCACACAAAGATTAAAGGATAAAAAATCATAAACGACCATGAAATACACCATTGACAAACAAGATAAATACAGTGTCATCCGGTTGCATGAAGAAAAGCTCGATTCTGAAATAGCACCAAAGCTCAAATCAGAACTGATCACACTGCACGCTGAAGGGATAAAGAATATTATTCTGGATTTGACGGAAATTAAATATACCGATTCATCCGGGCTGAGCGCCCTGCTTGTGGGCAACAGGGTACTTCAGGAGGCAGGAGGTCTTTTTGTGCTGACCTCATTGTCAGAACACAGTACAAAGTTAATCAAGATATCACAGCTCGACAGTGTGCTCAATATCCTGCCTACCGTTGAAGAGGCCATCGATGCTGTTTTTATGCAGGAAATAGAAAATGACCTGAAAGGTGAAGGCGGAGAATAGGGATCTTGGTTTTTAATATCACAATATTAGGATCTAACTCTTCCGTGCCGGCCTATGGCCGGCACCATACTTCTCAAATCGTACAGATCGACAACTATCACATGATGATCGACTGTGGTGAAGCTACGCAGCACCAGATTCAGAAATACAAATATAACCTCAACAAAATCAACAAGGTTTTTATCAGCCACCTACATGGGGATCATTACCTGGGTTTGATGGGGGTCATTTATTCCATGCACCTGAGTGGCCGGAAGAAAGACCTCACCATTTTCGGGCAGCGTGGCCTGGACGAAATCATTCTCACTCAACTGCGGTATTCCAATTCCACACTGAATTTCAATCTGCATTTTAGTGAACTCGATCCCCATCGGATATCCGTTATCGATGAAAATGAACTGTTTACAGTGACCTCTTTTCCGCTGAAACACCGCCTGCCCTGTTGTGGTTTTTTGTTTAGGGAAAAAGCGAAACCACGGCGGATAAAGAAAGACCTCATCCCTAAAAAATTTCCAATAGAAAATTTCCAAAAACTCAAAAAGGGTCAGGATATTCTGGATGATCAGGGCAATATATTGTTTAAAAATACCCACCTCACACTACCTCCAAAAGCCTCCCGTTCCTATGCCTTTTGTTCAGACACCTGCTATGACGAAAATATAGTGCCAGTAGTCAGGCAGGTTGATTTGCTTTATCACGAGGCCACCTTTCTTCAGGAAAGAAAAGCATGGGCCGATGCAACCATGCATTCCACCACGCTCGATGCCGCCAATATTGCCCGCCTGGCCAATGTGAAGAAACTAATGATCGGACACTTTTCAGCGAGGTACCGGGACATCACTCCCCTTGTTGATGAAACAAAATCCACCTTCCTCAATACCATACCAGCCATTGAGGGTGAAACCATCGTCATGAAAGAGCAATGAAAAGTATATCTCAAAAAAAAGCAAACCTGTTTCTGATACTCGGTGGTATATTCATCACCAATGCCATTGTGGCGGAACTGGTGGGTGGAAAAATATTTTCACTTGAAGGCACACTGGGTATTTCCCAATTTCAAATACCGTTGATGGGCGAAAAGTGGGATTTCAACCTCACTGCAGGGGTTATCCTCTGGCCTGTGGTCTTTATCACTACCGACATCATCAATGAGTATTTCGGCAAGGAAGGGGTTCGTAAAATAAGCCTGCTCACCGTGATTCTGATTGTTTACGTTTTTATTGCGGTATTCTTAATCACGCTACTTCTTCCTGCCGACTTCTGGCTCGATGCCAATAATCAGGACGATGCTGGCAACTATCTGAATATTTCCTATGCTTTCAATCGTATTTTCAGGCAGGGCATGTGGATCATTGCCGGATCGCTTGTGGCCTTTTTGGTAGGGCAACTTCTCGATGCCTATATCTTTCATAAGTTCAGGCGTTTCACGGGTAAGCGCCTACTTTGGGTACGGGCCACAGGATCTACACTGGTTTCGCAGTTTATAGATAGTTTTGTAGTGCTTTTTATTGCATTTTATATCTCAGGCCAGATGTCGTTCAGCGTCGTAATTGCCATCGGGATAGTCAATTATTTTTACAAATTTATGGTGGCAATCATCATTACCCCATTCCTATACCTGGCGCATTACCTGATCGATAATTATCTGGGCAAGGAGCTGGCAGGCGAAATGATGGAAGACGCTGCGGGTAAAAGTAAAACCTTCTTCTGATGAAATTATCCCTTTGATTGAATGTAAACTTTTCCACTTTGTCCTAACTTTGCATTGCAGAAATTACAAACTATGGATAATATTAAGAAAATCCTTGTTGGTCTGGATCACACTAAGATGGATGATACACTCATCCAGTATACGCACTTTCTTGTAAAACTGTTCCCAGCAATTACGCATATATATTTTGTAAATGTTATAAAGAGCATTACTTTACCTGAGGAAGTCGTCAGGGAATTTCCGGATTTGATAGACAAAGCCATTGAGGAACGAAAAGAAGAACTGAAAAATAAAGTCGAGGCGCTGAGTAACCACAATAACATTGTGATCGAATATATCATTGAAACAGATACGCGTACCAAGTTTATTATGGAGTTTGCTGAGAAAAATGATGTTGATCTAATTGTTATTGGCAGAAAGCTCACCATGGAAACCAGTTCAGTTACTGTGCCCCGACTGGCGCGACGGGCCAGTTGTAATCTCCTGATTATACCTGAAGGAACCGAGCCCAGAGCAAGTTCCTTTTTAATTCCGGTCGATTTCTCGGAGCATTCCAAAATTGCACTTGAGATAGGAATAGATATTGCTCACAATACAGACAATAAGATCAAAATCACCTGTCAGAAAATTTATGCCGTTCCTGCAGGCTATCATTATACGGGTAAATCGTTTGAAGAATTTGCGATGATCATGAAGAGCCACGCTCAGAATAATTTTAAGGATTTTATCCAGGGTATTAACACCCATGATCTGGATATTGAGGAGGTATATAGCCTCGATGAGCACGACAACCTGCCGGGCACACTTGCTGCCTTTGCGCAAGGGATGAAAGCAGACTGGATCATTTTGGGAGCCAAAGGCCTGACATCTGCAACAGCCCTGTTCATAGGGAGTTTTGCCGAAAAACTGATCAATATTTTGACAGATATTCCTATTTTTATTGCCCGGCCAAAAGGAAAAAATGCGGGCATAATGGACATTATTAAGGAGATGTAATTATTTATGAACATCTAAGCAGGACGTGCTGAAAAATGCGAAAAATTTGACTTTTTAATATTACTGCTGCTTATTCCTATTCGTTTTGCAGCAGGTAAAAGGCTTTTTTTAAGCAAGTCCTAAATAGAGATGTGTTTTAACAACGAAATATTCTTCTAACCTGAAAAATTCGTTAACTTCACCGAAAGGAGGTAAATTGAAAGTTGTATGAAGAGACCCTCCTTTATTTTACAGTTTATGACGGTCTGTCTTTGTCTTTTTTGTTTGCCTTATGAAGAAAAGCGAAAAACAAACTATAGCACACGATAATGGAGATAAAGGCGTAATAAAACATAGTTTGTTTAATTTTATTTGACAAATATAATAACTGTACTCCCGCACTTTTGTCGATAGTTTAGGGTTATTATACAGGTGTAATAAAATGATTTACTTTGAAAGCTAATATGCGTATAATTCTGTTTTGCATACTCCTGTTGCCAGCCGTACAGGTTGCCGCACATAAAGCGGACTCTCTTTCTACTCCTGACAACTGGTTTACCCTGGATAGAGAACATGATAATGTAGCCGGAGTAAGCGCTGACAGGGTACATACGTTGTATAAGGACAGCGCCTCTGTAACAGTCGTTGTGGCCATTGTTGATTCAGGTGTGGATATCAACCATGCAGATCTCGCCGGAAAGCTATGGGTGAATCCGGGCGAAGTGGCCGGAAACGGCCTGGATGATGATAAAAATGGCTATATTGACGATGTGAACGGATGGAATTTTATTGGAGGTCCCACAGGAAATGTGAAGGAAGATACCCATGAAATGACAAGGGAATATGTGCGCTTGAGAAAGTTGTTTTCCGATCAGGACACCCTCACGTTTTCAGATGAGGAAATAAAGGAGTATGAATACTGGAAAAAGCTCAAAAGGAATTTTGAAAATACTTACATGGATGTGCGGAAGAAATATAGTTTCTACAGCAACCTCATGTACAATGTCATATACTTCGATAGCCTGGTCAGCAGGGATATTGGAAAGGATACCCTGACACTGAGTATATTGAATAACTACACGCCCAAAGATTCCATGAATATTTTGGGCCGGGACATCCTGAAGATGGTTCTGGGATCTGCCCCTGTTCCGGTGAGTGTCCCGGAAATGAAAGAGGAGTTGCGCGTGGTGGAAAAATATTATAAAGACCAGTTGGATTATACTTACAATACGGCCTTTAATTCGCGAAACATCGTGGGGGATAATTATGAAGATATTGATGAACGATTTTATGGCAATCCGGATGTGATTGGGCCGGATCCCATGCATGGCACCCATGTGGCCGGAATTGTTGGAGCTAACCGCAATAATAATATAGGGATCAGGGGAGTTGCTGAAAAGGTAATGCTTATGCCCATCAGGATTATCCCTGAAGGGGATGAACGAGACAAGGATGTAGCCAACGCCATTTACTATGCTGTTGACAATGGGGCCCGGGTTATTAACCTGAGCATGGGCAAATCGTACTCTCCCGGAAAACGTGCGGTGGATAAAGCCGTGAAATATGCCGAAGATCACGGTGTGTTGATCGTTCATGCATCCGGAAACAATGGAAAAGATACTTTTTACCGCAAGCGGTTTCCCATCAGGGAGTATCAGGATAGTTCAGGAGTTGCATCCAACTGGATCGAAGTAGGGGCCTCTGCCTGGAAACTGGACAAAGACCTGGCAGGCAGTTTTTCCAATTATGGCGGGAGAACGGTGGACGTCTTTGCTCCGGGGGTAGAAATGCGGTCTACGGTAAATGAAGATAGCTATGCCGTACATGAAGGCACCAGTATGGCTGCTCCGGTGGTTGCAGGCGTTGCTGCGGTGTTGTGGTCTTATTATCCCACACTCAGCTGTGAGCAGGTGAAATCCATTATTCTTGAATCAGTATATAAACCCGATATTGAAGTATACCGCCCCGGAAATGAAGCTGATATCGTATCTTTTTCTGAATTGTCCATATCGGGAGGAATAGTCAATGCCTACCAGGCGCTTTTAATGGCCAATGATATTGTGAGAAAAAAGAAGTAAGGGATTTGGCCTTTTACCCTCCTCCGCACTTGAGGAGCAGTGTCTCCTTTACAGGCTTCTTTTCGATTGTGAAATGCAGTGATTTTTACTACCTGTGAAGGGACACCGATGCAGTAAAAGTCAGGGTGGTTGACCGGGACTGGGAGGCATTACAATGGATTCAACCTCCCCTCCCGAATCAGGTTGGGAGGGATACTTTGATTGGGTAGGATTGACAAAACAGCATACTCACCAGATGTGACCAACTGTTTATTCCTTTGTTATACTTATTTGTTCCATACTCCCGGACTAACTTTTTGAATTTTTCTCTCGGTAATAAAGAGATTATTTGACTAAACAGGCTTATATTAACCATAGGTGAGGTGGTTGGTTTTTGCGAACATTAAATTAATCCTTTCTGGATTAATTTCCACTCTCACCTGTTTTTTGCCTGCTTATTTATTTTGGACGAGCCTGAATATCATTACCGAATCAAAAAGGATCCAAATAAATTGACATAATTAATAAGGTCAGTAAAGGTTTTTACTGACCTTATTTTGTATATTTACTTTTGTATATACCAGTAATGGCAAACTCAAGGCAATTCTCAGTTTGGCTTTATTTAGCACTTTTGATACCAGCAATTTCTGTAGGACAAAATAAGCTGGATACTGCTATTTATCTGTCAGGAAAAAACACCCTTTATGAAGCGGGTATCACTTTTCGTCCTGGAAAATATGAAAAAATAGGTTTCCTTGTCCGTAAAGAAGCGCTCCATTATAATCGAAAAATCGGAACTGTAGTATACTTCAACTATTATTCAATGAATAATTTCATAAACTACATAAACCCTACAAAAAGCTATCACTACTCTTTCCGCAGGCAATACTTTTATATGGGTTATCTTTTCAACAGGCGTATCATCCGATTTTCGGAAAAACCTTTTAGTGGCATTCATTTAGGCATTGGGCCTGGTTTACATTTAACACGTATAATCAAAGAAGTTGTAGAAAGCGGACCGGGTATTATGGTTGAATTAAGTGCCCGCCACACGTTTAAAAATAAATGGTATTTCGGAATGTCTGTACCCATGATGTATATTTATGATACAGCTACTGATACTGGATTTGTTTTGGCTGCTAATACAAGCCTTCCAAATTTTTCTGTTGGTTATCGTTTGCCTTAAAGTAAATTAGTTCAAAACACTTTACTCTTCTTCTCCCTCTCCCCCTTCTCATATCTCATGTCTAGTATCTAAATTTTCCTCCACCGTATAATCAACTGGCAGACCCAGTTTGTTATACATCTTCAACTTTGCCTGCTTGTCGAGACGAAGTACTTCTTTGGCAGCAATGGCCACCTTTAAGGCCTGTTACCGGGGAACCACGATGACACCATCATTATCGGCCACGATCACGTCACCGGGATAGATGAGTACTCCCCTACCACCACGGGCTTTTGAGTATACAGGAACTCATTTTTTCCGGGTCTTTTTCCTCTAACACGCTGGAAGTAATTGGTATAGACAGGAATGCCCTGTTTGATAATTGGTATCGCGGATACCGCCCGAAGAAATAATGCCTACCGCCCCGCTTTTCTTCCAGACCATGGTGTTGTTGAACTTTCACCGTCATTGGGATTTTCGATGATGATCACATGGCCGGGCTGTAGGTCTTTGATAGAGGGTTCTCCGGATATATAGGTATACCATTACCCTCCTCCGCACTTGAGGAGCAGTAGGAGTATAAGATATTTTGAAAACCCGTATATTCTCCCCATTTTCAAGCCTTCAAATGCTATTAACCATGAATAAACTGACTTTATCCGTATTGATATTTCTGATTGTATCCTCCCTGTCTCTGGATGCTCAAAGAAAAGGACTTAAATCTCCGGTTTAATGATTTGAAGGCCTTGTGAGAAGTGCAGCAGCTGCTGTTGGAAGATGTTGTGGCTGGCCTGGATAACTATAACAGGCGGTGGTGTCCGGATTGGAGTAGCGGGTAAAGGACTGCGGTATATATAAAAAAATTCAAACAGCACTACCTTTGGCTTACTCAGCCTGCTGTTCCAAAGTACCACCACTTATCCTCCAAAGGCCCCGGCAATGGCTGTGATCATGACAGCAGCATCTCATTTGTGGGGATCATATTAATGGTTTTGGTAGGGGCTATGATTGAAGAAAAACCGGAGGGAACCAGGCGGATCAATTGCTGAAGAATTATCAGGTGTTATAGTGGTTAATAACATTATTATTTCCCCCGGTAAATTTATCATTGGTATTTTATAATTTGGCTGAAGAAGTTGATTTAAGTGTGATATTCTTTCAAAACACGTGCATATAATATAAATTGCTCATAGTTAAACCAAAGAGAGTAAACCACCATGCCAATTTACATGGATCGACATGACGTTTCTGCTGACGTTACGGCTGAAAACGTTGCAATGTTGCATCAACAGGATTTAAAAATTCAACATAAATTTCATTGCCAGGGATTAACATACTGGTTTGATGGAGCCAGAAAGACCGCTTTTTGCTTAATAGAAGCTCCGGATGAGCAGGCCATCATAGAAATGCATAATCATGCCCATGGTGAAGTTCCACATCGCGTTATCGAAGTAGACCCTACGATCGTAGAATCATTTTTGGGAAGAATAGAAGACCCTGAAAATGTCAACAATTCTCATCTGAATGTGATTGATGATCCGGCCTTCAGAGTTATTATGATCGCCGAACTAAACAGTACTTCACTTTGTGTAAAGGAAATGATGGAATTTACTTCGGGAGATGAAAAATATAAGTTTTATCATGAGGAAATTAAGCGATTTGAGGGGAGCCTGGTTAGTCAAAAAGGAATTCAGTTACTCATTTCATTTAAAAAGGCCTCTCAGGCAGTGCATTGTGCACAGGCAATGCAATCAAAACACCCGGGATTAAACGGAAATTCTTCCACCAAAAATACAGAATTGAAGATTGCCATTTGTGGTGGAGTACCCGTTACGGACGAAAAGAGGCTATTTGAAAAGGCGATCAGGATCGTTAAAAATATGAGCGAAATAAGTAAAGCAAAAATTATTGCCTCAACGGAAGTGAAGGATTTGTGCGAGAGAGAAAATTGTTATTTTTCTGATTTGGCTACACCAGTTCATGTGGTTACTGCTTCAGAAGACTCATTTTTAGAGGCATTAATGATGTTCATCGAACAAAATTTGGGAAATGAAAACCTGAGTGTTGGAGATTTTAATGCTCATTTGGGCTATAGTAAGTCCAGGCTTTATCGAAAGATGGTTGATTTGACAGGAAAATCACCAAATGTATTTTTAAAAGATTACCGCTTAAAATGGGCCTTGTCATTATTAGAAAATGGAGACCGTACGATTTCAGAAGTTTCCTGTGATGCTGGATTTGGTAGCCTTGCTTATTTTTCAACATGTTTTCAGAAAAAGTATGAATTATCGCCTTCAGAATTTAAAAAAAGAATAGAGTGAATATTGATTTGTGAATCAAACGTATCGAACTAAAATTATAAACTTTTGAACCAAATCTAAAAATCATTATGTCTTCAGTGTAATAAATTTGCTAATCGAAATTAATATATTTATTAACACTTAAAACAATTATTATGTCACTTTACAAACGACTGGGAGAAGAAAATGGAATAACAAAACTTGTAGACGACATCGTTGATCTACATATGAACAATCCACTTGTTCAGGCCCGGAATTTACCTTTAAAAGAAAATCCTGAGCACCTGGCAGAAATAAGACAACATACCATAAACTTTTTTTGTGCAGGCGCAGGTGGGCCTCAGGAATATAAGGGAAGAGGAATGGTGGGTTCTCACAAGGGGATGAATGTCTCCGAGCAGGAGTTTTTAGCTGTTGTTGATGACGTGATGGAGGCTATGGAAAAGAATAGCTACCAGGAGCCAGAAAGAAAGGATGTATTGGCAATTCTTTATTCCCTGAAACCCGAAATTATACGTTTATAGCAGAAAAAAAGCGTTGGCCTGTTAATTATGAAACCAAAAACGGTGTATTATTAACAGGCTGGCAGCTTTTCCATGATCCCCCTCCACCAGGCCCTATTTATACCTTTTAATTATTCAGGCTAAATATTTTCTGAGGTATGTTGAATTTCAGGTAAAATATGTTGAATATGCAAAACGCAACATCCGGACTTGTAACACAAGTTGGTATACAAAAACGTCATGGGCACAAAAGAATCAGCCACTTTAAAAAAGCCTGAC